>NZ_VSZO01000010.1:300000-559878 GCF_008312935.1 Roseiconus lacunae
TCGATTCCATGGATCGTATTCCGCTCGAGATGTCCGGTCGCTTGGATTACCAACTGGCGAACGACCTGAAGGCCAAGTGGGCACGCAACGCTGCGATCAGCGGAGCCATTGCCGTCTTCTTCGGCATAGGCGGACTAATGCTCGCCAGTCGACGCCAATCGGCGTAAAGTTTTTCGAACTCGGTAACCGGACACTTAGGAATCGTGCCGGGACTCTTTCAGTCGCGCGCCCGGTCAAGCAATCGAAGAAAAGAAAACATCGTAGAATCGAACGGCCGGAAATGGATCTTGCAAGATAGACGTCACGTCCATCGCACTTATCCGGCAGACACGGAATCGAATGGCCTCAGCGTTTGACGAGATAACGCTGATAAGCGGCTACCGCCAATTGATCACAACGCTCGTTTTCAAGGTGCCCCGAGTGTCCTTTGACGTGCTCGAACCGAATCGTGTGCGTTTGCATTTGGCGATCGAGCTCCTGCCATAGCTCGACGTTCTTAACCGGAACCAACTTTGAACCGTCTTTCCGCTTCCAACCGCGGCTCTTCCATCCGGCCATCCATGACTTCATCCCTTGCAGCACATAGTTGCTGTCGGCGTAAAGCGTGACCTCGCACGGTTCCTTCAGCGCCTTGAGTCCCTCAATGACCGCTTGTAATTCCATTTGGTTGTTGGTCGCTGTCGGAGTTCCGGCAGCCCGCTCGAGCTCTTTGCCGGTTTTCTCGCATCGCAGGATAAACGCCCAGCCCCCGGGTCCAGGGTTACCGCTACACGCTCCGTCGGTGAAAAGTTTGACTTGCTTCATTTGCTGATCGAAGGAAGATCCGTTGGCTGGCTGAGTTCATTAGCAGCTTGTAACGACTGGTCGCTTAGTCGCCAAGGAAGTTCCACCCAGAACGTGCTGCCGCGTCCAAGCTCGCTTTCAAAGCCGACTTCCCCGCCCAAGAGTTTGGCAAGTTCTTTGACGATCGATAACCCCAACCCCGTGCCGGCAAATTCTCGTGTCAGACCTTCGCCGTCGAGCACTTTGCGGCTCTGGCGAAATTTTTGGAAGATGATCGACTGATCCTCTTCGGCGATTCCCACCCCGGTGTCGATCACCTCCAGTCGAAATCGGTCCGACGCCGAGCCGGCCGAGAGATCGTTCACGCGAACGGTGACCTTACCGCCTTCGGGGGTGAATTTAATCGCATTGGAAAGCAGGTTGTTGATGATCTGCCCGAGCTTGTTGGGATCCTGGTATGCCATCGGCAGTGACTCGGGGATCTCGGTCGTCAATGAAATGTGTTTCTCTTCGCTCAGCGATCCGATCATGTCCGCTTGGGCGGCAATCAATCGGCCGAGGTCAAATTCGTTGCGACGGACTTCCATTTTGCCCGCCTCGACTTTGGCAAGATCCAAGATGTCATTGATCATTTCCAATAGCAAGCGACCGCTCTTCTGGATGTTCTCGGCATAGCGTCGCTGCTTGTCAGTGAGCGAGTCGATCCCGTGCAGGACATCCGAAAATCCGATGATGCTGTTCAGCGGTGTGCGAAGTTCGTGGCTCATGTTGGCCATGAAGTCACTCTTGACTCGGTTGGCTTCGTAAAGTTGCCAGTTCAGTTGAGCCAGCTGGTCGACGCGTCCGTCAAGTTCGGCGTTGATGATTCGTTCTTTCTCTTGGCTTTCTAGCATTCCCCGCAACATGCGGTTAAACGCGTCGGCGAGTTCTCGAAATTCATCTTCCGACTCGATCGTCGCACGCTTGGTAACATCGCCATGGGTGATCGCTTCGCTGACATCGCGGATGTGATACAGCGGTTCAAGGACTAAGTAACGAATCAGCGCATGAAGCATGTACAGCGTCATCGCGACGATAAAGAGTGCCAAGGCAACAACAATCGAACTGATCCAAGTGGTTTGGTCCTCGGTGTCCTTGTAAGGCATGCTGACGCGAATGACGCGAAACGGTGCCAACTCGGCAAGCTTGACCGGATCGCCACCGGCGGCAAGCCGCAATTCCTCGTTCTCGGCGTAGTGGCATGAGCGGCATTCGATTTTTGGAAACGGAAAAATGGGTCGGTAGTAGATGAACGATCCGTCGACCGGGCCGACCTGTTGGTGGACCGGCTGGGTGCCCAAACCGATCATGCTCATCGATTCGTTTTCACCCAAATCGAAGGACTCGGTGATCTCAGGTTCCTGCGCGATGATCCGCGCTAGCTGTTCTCGAAATTCTGGCAGCAGTGTTTCCAGTCGAGCACGCTCGGTGGCGTCCGCGGGAGGGCGGGGTGGAGGAAGATCCGCGTATTTTGTTTGGTCTTCCAGCCCCAGGATTTCGAACTGGATATCTTGCGCCAAGATTTCATTACGGAGGTCCGCCATCACACTGGAATTGTGCGCGACCAATTCTTCGTCGCGGTCATCCGCCCAAATCGCATCGCCATGCAGCATTAGCAGCTCGGCATCGGCGAGGTCTTGGGCTCGTTGCTGAGTGGTCCGCAGGACTAACCGATTGCCCAACGTCTGCACGACGAAAAACGCACCACACATTAAAACGGTGAAGAAAAAGCCAAAAAACAGCAGGCTCTTTCGCTCCAGGCTCATCGACGAAAACAGTCGTTGAACAAAGCGAAACATTCGTATGGTGTCCTGTAAAGTGCATCGTGCGACGTTGCGGTAATCACCGAAACCGGCGGTCATTGGCAAAATCGGTGGCCGGAATGGCCAATGAGTTGACCGCAGCGATTAATATCTTCGTTGGTGACGCGATCGCTCCGGTTCGGTTCACCGCGCCGAATCGCTCGCCACACCTTTGGTCTGCGGCGACTAGGCCCGTTTTATCGACTAGACGGTTTGAAAGGACAGGCCAGTCGCGTGAGCAAGTCGAACGCCCGTCCGATCAACCGCCATCGGTGGTCACATCTGCATTTTGCCCAGTTTATCGACTTGTGACGGCATTTTGACCCAATTAGCATTGAACGTTCAATTCCACGCCCAAACGCCGCTATCGGAGCTGCGAAGCGCTGGTCGAACTCGCACATTAACCGTTGTTGATTTCAAACTGCGGCCAATCCGAGCCGTTGTAGGAGCCTAAAATGATGAAGCGAAAGGTCCGAAACACCATGCGGTGGACCCTCGTCGTCTGTTTGTCGACCGGCCTGAGCGTCGGGCCGGCCACCGCCGGAGGATTGCTGAAACGTCTGCGTTGCAAACCCGCGGCCGATCAGTGTGCCCCGGTAAGCTGCCCCCCAGTGAGCTGCACCCCCGTCGTGGTTTGTGAGCCAGTGGTTTGCGAACCAGTCTGCTGCGAACCGATCGTCTGCCCGCCCGCTTGCGATACCGGTTGCGAGACAGCACCGGAACCTTGCACCGATGGCTGTGGTTCGGCAGACGGCAGCGATGCCTCGACCGCTGTCGAAGAAAGCAACGACGCCCCGCC
Organism: Roseiconus lacunae; assembly: GCF_008312935.1. Classification (NCBI taxonomy): domain Bacteria; kingdom Pseudomonadati; phylum Planctomycetota; class Planctomycetia; order Pirellulales; family Pirellulaceae; genus Roseiconus; species Roseiconus lacunae. The sequence goes on from NZ_VSZO01000010.1 coordinate 303,424, forward strand.
TATCGTCACCGATTCTCCCGAAGAGGCGAAAACCGACGAAGCTGAAACCTTCGACGCGCCTCAAACCGATGAGCCGGCGGACCAAATCGAAACCGGACGTCCGGCACTGACCGATGATGCCGCCGCGGCGGCCGGTGCCGCAGCCGCAGCCGAAAACGAAGCTGCTGACCCGAATCCGTTTGATGCGTCGGAGACAGAAGCCGCGCCTGCTGAGGAAGCCCCCACCGAGCCAGCAATGCCAGCTGAGCCGGAAGCTCCCGCCGAAGCTCCTGCTGCCGAGATGCCAACCGAGCCGGAAGCCCCCGCCGAGCCAGAAGCCCCAGCCGAACCGGCGACGGACGACTTGTTTGGTGAGCCTGCACCTGCGGAAGCACCGGCCGAGATGCCGGCGGAAGCGCCCGCCGATGAACCGGCCGAAGCGCCGCTTGACGATTTGTTCGGTGACACCCCTGCGGAACCGGCAACCGAGCCCGCCGCTCCGGCCGAAGCCGAAGCGATGGACGATTTATTTGGTGAGCCCGCCGCTCCTGCTGAAGCTCCTGCTGAAGCACCCGCGAACGAGTCAATTGATGATTTATTCGGTGACCCGCCAGCGGACGCCGCCCCCGCCGAAGCCGCACCGGCAGACGCGATGGACGATTTATTCGGCGATCCTGCTCCCGCCGAAGCCGCACCTGCCGAAGCGGCACCTGCTTCGGAATCGATCGACGACCTGTTCGGTGAAGCACCGGCCGCAGATGCAGCCGCCCCCGCAGAAGCTGCAGACGACGCGATGGACGACTTGTTCGGAACACCCTCGGAAGCACCTGCCGAAGCCGCTCCCGCAGGCGACGCGAGCGATTCGCTTGACGATTTGTTTGGTCCGGCCGAAGGTGAAGCTGCTCCAGCTAACGACAAGCCCGCTGGTGAGGAAAAAGATCTCAGCGATAGCCTGGATGATTTATTTGGGAAGACAGAAGCCGATCCTTCGGTAACCGTTCAGGTCACGTCGGTTGATCAAGTTCCCGCACTCGATCCACTCAGCGAAACGCATGTTCGGACATGGATCGACAACACCGGAACGTTCAGCGTTCAAGGTCGATTGATCGAAATCAATACGGGCAACGTCCGTCTGCTCAAGGATAACGGCCGCACCTGCACCGTGCCGGCCGGACGTTTGTGCCCAGCAGATGAAGCCTACGTCGATTCAATCCGAAAACAGATTGCTTTGAACAAGCTGGCGATGCTGAGCAGCAAGTAACACGTCTGCTTGTCGATTGACTCCATTTCAGAACGCCTGCCGCATTGTTGTGGCAGGCGTTTTTTTTCGTTTTGCGGTCACCGCCCGCAACATCGATGTTCGGGGCCATCGGGCGGGGTGACGCTGGGATACGATATGATCGACACGCGCACCGTTGCGATCCGATCGCGACGATCGAATTCCCAGTTTTGTTCATCCCACATCCGCCCGAATTTTATGGACAGTCCCGTTCGTCTGATGCACTACGACCCTCGCTGGAAACAAGAGTTCCTGCAGACGCGAAGTGGACTGTTACATAGTTGTGATGGCTGGGTCAACGAAGTCCATCACATTGGCAGCACGGCGGTCAGCGGCATGATCGCTCAACCGATCGTGGACGTCATCGCCGTGGTCAAAGACGACGCCGAACGCGAGCAGGCGCTCGCGGAGTCGACGGTGTTGATCGAAGGCATGTTCTTCCGCCGCCAGGAAACACCGATGTGGGCGGCCGAGACGATCGTGCTGGAGAAGCCTCGTGGTGGTGAACCGACGCACCGTGTGTTTTTAACCTACGCCGGCAGTCCGTTTTATCATTCATCGCTCATGATCGCCGAGCGTTTGCAAGACGATCGCGAGTTGTCGTTGCGGTTCGAAACGACCAAGGTGGATCGGTGGCGTCAGGGAGAAGGCGACCCGGCTCGCTATGCGGCCGACAAAGCCGTGTTCTTTGCACACCTGATCGAACATTCCGATTGACGTCGTGTTTGGCATCGGGTCAAGAGAATGCATAGCACCAATGCTCAACCTGGACCAAAGATCCGGCTCGGCGTATCGGCCGACGGGCGTTCGCCTGGATCACCGTACCGAAACGGTGGCTAACGCTAATCGGCGAATCCTTATTTCAAGGGTTGACGACGCACTAGCCCCGCAGGAACACCGGCTTGGCGGCTGTGGAACTCGCCTCGTCGTAGCGATAGCCATCGCCGTCGAACTGTTGCAACTTTTTGAGTGTCTTCGCTTTCTTGCGGATCACCCAGGCGGCCATCGTGCCGCGAGCCTTTTTCGCGTAGACCGTGATCACCCGGTAGTCGCCATTTTTCGATTTGTCTTTGAAGACCGGAGAAATGATTTCGGCGGCAATCGTTTTCTTGTCGACGGCCTTGAAGTACTCGTTAGAGGCGCAGTTCAGGATGAACTTCGAACCCGTCTGCTCGAGTTGGTGATTGAGCGATTCGGCGATCGAGGTTCCCCAGAATTGATACAGATCTTTGCCGCGCGCATTCTTGAGTGAGGTGCCCATCTCCAGCCGATACGGCAAGATCCCGTCGAGCGGACGCAGGACTCCGTATAGGCCTGATAAAATCCGCAGGTGTTCCTGAGCGTATTCGAGTTGTTTTGCGGTCAACGTTTCCGCTTCCAGTCCGAGATACACGTCGCCTTTAAACGCAAACGCCGACTGCCGCGTCGCATCGTCCGGCATCGGCGCGATCCAATCCTGAAAACGTTGATGATTCAGCGTGGCTAACTCATCGCTAATGCCCATCAACGAGGCAATTTGCTTGGGGGTGAGTTCACGAAGTTCGTCGGCCAATTCGGTACTCGAATCGATCAGCTTGGGGGTGGTTTTTGTGTTGACCGTTACGGGGGAGTCGTAGTCCAGTCGCTTCGACGGAGACAGTAGGATCAGCATGGCGTGGGAAAATAAAAGAACAGACGAATCAGTTTCGAGCCGACTCGAATTGCGGGTCGGCGAAGGTGATGGGCGGTCGGCGCTTGCCAAAAGAAGCGTGTGTCGGTGGTAGACGGAAGATTGTAGAGCGGTTAAAAGCCTGTCATGGAAGAACTCAACGAATCGATCTACGATCACCCCAAGTATTACGATTTGGTCTTCGGCGCCGACTGTGCGGCAGAGACAAAATTCATTCTCGGCTGCGCCAAGCGATACATGAAGAAAGCGGCGAACCGATTTTTCGAGCCCGCATGCGGGACCGGCCGCCTGCTCTATCATCTGGCACGCCAGGGTTACGATGTCGACGGTTTGGATTTGAATCCCAAGGCGATCGAGTTTTGTAACGAGCGATTTCGAAAGCACGGTTTCGACTTCCGTGCGTTTGTCGCCGACATGTCTGACTTTCGAGTCAAACGAAAGAGCGACGTCGCGTTCAACACGATCAACAGCTTCCGCCACCTTTCCACCGAAGCCGCCGCCCGTGGGCACATGGAATCGATGGCCGGTGCGGTCCGTGTCGGCGGGCTTTATTTATTGGGCGTGCATTTAACACCGACCGAAGCGGAGCCGAGCGAGGGCGAGTCCTGGTCCGCTCGCCGTGGTCATTTGACGGTTAACACACACATGTGGACCAACAGTCGTGACCCGAAGAAGCGTGTCGAGCGATTCGGAATCCGCTTTGATATTCACAAGCCCAGCGGTAGCTCACGGATCAACGACGAGCTTGTCCTGCGGAGCTACACCAAGGCTCAGATGGCGCGTTTGATCAAGCACAGCGGGAAATGGGAGGTCGTCGCGACGTACGACTTTGGGTACGACTTATCCGATCCGATCGAAGTCGACGAGACGACCGAAGATGTTGTCTACGTTCTCAAGCGAGTTTAGCAAAGCGCCCGTTTCAACGTAGCGGAACTTGTCAGCGGCCTGTTGATTGAGCTATCGTCGCAGTTCTGACTATATCAACAGGTCGTCGGCGGCTTCCGCTACTGAAATCCGCAGACACGCATCAGCGTCGAGGCTGTGTCGCAAAAACCTGTCGAAAAGCGGGGCCCGCCGCTAGCGCCGTCGGCTCACAAGTTGACATCGATCAGCGGATCCGCGTTATGACTCAAATTCGCGTTTGCTGGTTTCGTTGACGCCTGGAAAATCCTCCGGCACCTTCGTTAACGTGACTTCGCCGGTACCCGCCCATTCGCAACCGCGGAGGAGTGTGGTGATGAAACCAACGCAACTGAACGCAACGTCGTCATGCCCCATCGTCGTGTGAAAGATGCGCCCCTTGCCGTAATCGATCGTCATTAGTTTGGGTTCATGCCGATCGGTGCCACGATACTTTGGGTCAGCATAAGCGGTGGCCAAAATCGTCATGTTGAGTGCCGGACCACGAAGCTTCTGGTACAGTTCGTCCTTGGTGTGCAGCCATGCCTTGGGCAGTCCTTTGACGATCGGGTGGTCGGGTTGGCGGACAACGATTTGGTACTCGTGCGCCGGTCCGTGATTGCCGCCGGGGCCTGGCGAAAGGTCGCGTTGGACTTGGCCTTCTTTGTCGACGTAAACGTAGGGGCCGGACTTTTCATTGCGTCCGTCCCAGCCACCGAGTCCGATCATTTCATTGAACTCCGTCCATGAACCGAACGAATTGTCCGCGGCATGGATCACGACAAAACCTCCGCCCCCGGAAACATATTGTTCCAAGGCCGTTTGAGTTTCCTCCGGCCACGGTGCCGCTTTCCAGCCGAAGTTGCTGATCACGACGTCGTAATTTGAAAACGTCGGTTTGAAATCAGGATCGGACTTGGGCTGCGGTAGATCGGTGTATGACTTGCCGTCTTCGAGCGGATATTGTTCGAGCAGCTTTCCGCCTTTCCAGGTGAATTGAGTCCGGGCGATATCGACGCTGAATCGACCCGAATCTTCCAAGTACGACTTCATCATCATCGTCGTCTTCGGCCATGCCCCGTGGTTGTTCTGCCCGTCAATAATCAAGGCCTTCAGGGGCGCCGTTTCTTCTGCGGAAAGCTCCGCACAAGGAAGGATCGCCGCACAATACGTCACGGCGAGGGTCAGCACGAATCGTCGTGTCAGCAGGGAGTTTCGAAGCATAGGAGTCGCGAATAGAGACGAAGTGGAAGGGCCAACATTGGCGAAGAGATCGCAAGCGGGGACTTCCGTTAAATCGGACGCTCGCGGTTCGCTTGTCAGTATAGCCGATCAATCACGCCTCACTGAATTTCGTCAACATCAGCTGATGATTCCGCGGGAACGTTATCGCTGGTTAAGACAGGGGTCAGACCAGTAGCGGGTGCTTCTACTACGCCTGCATCAGAACGCCGCCTACTTTCGCCAATCGGGGCGTTTGCGGCGTGCTTTGGGATGGTGCGTAACGATATTGAACGTTGCGTCACGCCCGGTCATCCGCCGTCCCATCGGTCGCTTGGTCAGTTGAACGGTGGTCGCGCGGAGTTTCTTTTCGACTTCGAAGAGGTCATCGTCGATCTCAAATTCGACGTGCCGCCCGATCAGTTCTTTACTGAGTATGGGCTGGCGTGTGTCCTGATGTCGATCTCGTCGTGGCGGTCTCGAATCACGGTGCTGCGGCCGCTGATCGGAGAATGAACGCTGGTCGCGGCGGGGCCGGTTGTGCCCCGGGTCAAAGTTCTCCGGCTGTTGCCAGATCGACTGATGGAAGAAGACATCGTCTCGAAAATCCTCCGCTTCGATAAAACCGAACTCACCCTTGTCATCGATAAACCGGATTGTTCCCAGTCGTTTACGGGTGATGCGGAATTTTTTCGGCGACTCATCGTCGCGGGGGGAGGAGGTGTCTCGGGGCAACGTCGGGATCCACGGCAACAAGGAAGAAGCGTTCCCAAAAACTTAGCAAGAATGTCGGCGAGCGGAAGTCTTAACCTCGAGTGATTGCCGATCACCTCGCCGACCGGTTGGGAATGAGGTCCATTGGTGCGATTTTACGCCTGCAGGCTCGCCAGAATCTGTATCGATAGCCAGCCTCGGGCGGTTTGGCCTCGACGAAGCACTAATTTAATTCGGCGGCTGCGGGAAGCTGATCAATTCCCAGCCAGTGGGCCATGCTGTTGGTTGTCGCTCGTCGGATAACCGTTGGCCAAAGAAAGTCGTCGCGGGTGAAAACATCGTGCTCGTTGGCATCGATCACGTGCCAGAACCCAGCCTCACGCTCGGCCTGAAGCTGCTCCTGCGTCCAGCCAAGATGCCCAACAATCAGCCGATAAGGGCCCGGTTTCTGTTTGACGAGCGTTTCTAGTACCGATCGCTCGGCGGCGACGTAAACGCCCTGGCCGGTCTGAGCTTCGGCGTGTTCGCTGGAACTATGGACGGCAACGACGGGGCCTGATAGGGGACCACCGAAATGGATTGTCCCCAGAGATTTCGAGACTTCGCCGGCGGTTTTTTCGGCCAACGTGGATTCAGCGATTTCAGTAAAATCTGATGTCGGATCATCAATCTCGCCGGACTGCTGCGACGCCTCGTCCGCCAAGACATCAGCCGCCTTCTCAGGTACGCCCGGATCTGATTGCGGCAATCGCGAGCGGCGTTGTTCGTCTGACTTTGCCGCCGGTTGTGATCCTGGCGAGCTGCCAAGTGAACCAAGCATTTTGCTCAGTCCCGCCGGTGCCGCCATCGGCCGATTGAGTAACACCGCAAAGACATTCTCGGTATCTTGATGGACGACCAGAGAAACAGATCGATTCAGCATCGGATCCTGGACAGTGGTCGATGCGACCAGCAATTTGCCGACCAGAGAATCAGACGGTTGTAAGGCGTTGGAATCCATCATCGGTTGTCTCAAAAAACAAAAGAAAAGTGTGCCAAATTGGCAGGTCTTCTTGCGTGTAACCTAGCAACTCTTTTAGGGTTGCAACGCCTGTGCCAAACCGCGACAGATGCCAGTTTGCCGACTGAAAACACCGGCGAAACCCGCCGAAAGCAAGCGATCATTGCTCCGAAAATCAATGCGAGGCTTCCATGAGTTTGTATGAGATGCGAAAAAGTTACACACTCTCGACCCTATTAGAGAAAGACATTGATCCCAACCCGATGGTTCAGTTCAAAACTTGGCTGAGCGAGGCACTCCAAGGAGATTTGCCCGACTGGGTCGAGGTCAACGCGATGACGCTTTCGACCAGCGATGGAAAAGGCGAAGTGTCCAGCCGGATCGTGTTGCTAAAGGGACTGGAGCAGGATCGCTTTTGGTTCTATACCAATTACGATTCGGACAAGGCCGCACAGATGGAGTCAAATTCGCACGTCGCACTGTGCTTTTTGTGGCAACATATTCAACGTCAAGTGCGCGTCACCGGCACGGTCTCAAAGGCACCACGTGATCAGTCCGAAGCGTACTTCCGCAAACGTCCTCGGGACAGCCAATTGGGGGCGATTGTCAGTAGCCAGTCCTCCGTGGTCGAATCCCGTGAAGTCCTCGAACGGCGACTTGCCGAGCTAAAGCAGCAGCACGGGGATTCCAACCCAATTCCTTGCCCCGACAATTGGGGCGGATATTGTGTTGACCCGATCACCATTGAATTTTGGCAGGGGCGTGATAGCCGGCTTCACGACCGCCTTCGCTATCGGAAAGACGCTTCGAACTGGCGAGTCGAGCGGCTCGCACCCTAACACACGATCGAACCAGCCTCCGCAAAAGTTTGGCAACCTGGCTGACCTTCCAAATGAAACTGACAAGTCGACACAAGGCGATCGGAATCTCCATCGTCGCTCACGCAATCCTACTCGCCGTTCTGCTTGCGTGGATGGTGCCAAAGACGACATCCAAATCCTCCACGGCTGCTCGGCCGGCTCCTCCTTCAGGCCCCCCCCAGGAGCATGCTGCTCCCGCAAAGGAGCCGTTGCCATCCCCAACTATTTCGCCGCCACCGATGGAGAAAATCTCTGAGCGAGAGATTCAACAATCAGTCGACCGGCAGCTGGAAGCGGTTGAACGTTTGCCCGATGAACGCAAATTGACTGAGTTGGAAAAGAACGCGAAACGATTGCAATCGATTGCCAGCCCAGAGTCAGTCGAGCGAACAGCAACGACGGTCGCAAAATCACTCGGGGTCGACACTCAGCAGTACGCTACGATCGATAAGACGGTTGAAGGTTCGCTTGACGTTGCTTCTGCGCAAATTGAAGACGTCATCCGCATTCAAGATTCCGATGGAACTTGGAATTACACCGCAAAAATGGTTGACCGGCATGGTCACCGCAGCCAAGTACCGATGAGCCAGCAGGATGGCGAAAAGCTCTACGATACCTTTCAAATAATGGCGAAGTATCCAATGATGCGAGGCGTTTACCAATCTGTGGTGATGCCGATGTTGCAAAAGCTAACCAGTGACTCGGCGGAGGCAACGAAGCCGAGTCAACCGACGGCCGCCGAGGTCGATGCGGCCGAACCAACTGACGAACCCTAAATTCTTTGAGAACGAGCAGTACCGGCGGATTTAACTGCCGATGGAATAGCGGAAGATTGCGGCCGATGCGTTCGTCTGTTCGCTATCACGCTCGTCGGCAACGACGACCTCGCCTCCTGTTTGAATCGTCAGTCTTACCGCTTCGTCCAGCAAGTTGTCCGGCCCGTCAGGACTGACCGAAACCGATCGCTTATCTTTATCGAACGATCCTCGAACGGGCGTTTGTTGCTGGACGATCAGTGTCTCAACACGGCCATCGAGCGCGGCGAGCAGGATCTCATCAAGCTTGGTCGACCCGAGGCCCTTGCCCAATGCATTGCCAAGTTTTTCGCCGAGCGAATTACTGACGCCATGAGTTTGAGACTGACGTGTTTCAAGTAGTCGAGTGTTCCGCGCCGTTTCATTGAGGCTATCGGGGCTGGCTGAGATAACGTGGCCGATGGTTAGGTCGCAGTTGGACTTGAAGTGCCCCTGCACCTCTTCGGTCGCCATGATCCACAGCGGACCGTCATGATCATAGGCGTGACTTTTTAAACGCTTGGCGATCTGGTTGAGGTACATTTGCCGGTCAGCTTCGATCTTCTGTTCGCCGAGCCCCTGGCCGTGGTACATCGCGACGTCTGAACCGCCGCTGCCTCCTGACTGCGTGTGGTACTGAAGCTGTTGTTCGGGATCACGCTCGGTCACAATATCGTCGTAGGCGGCCGGGAAGCCGCCCGTCGTGACTTCGGTGACCGAACTTTGGTGCACGTGAAGCAAGCTCGCACGCTCCCAACTGAGCGTTAGCACGAGCGGCGTTGCCATGGTGTTGGATTGCGCGGCGAGCTGACAAAGTGAAAAGTGGCTACCGACGGTGACTTCTTCTTTAGGCTCTGTCGGTAACGAAATCCATGCCTGACGCGTGGGGCTGATCAGGATCGCCAGACCATGAGATTGATGTTGCCAAAAAGTCGAGTCATGCTCCATCCCGGCAACTTCTTCAAGTGTTTTTTTGAGAGTGTCGTTCCCACCGTCAAGTTGCTCGTGGGCCTGTCGAACTAAGTTCTTCAAACGGATCGGCGCTTGCGTTGTCTCAGGACCCGCCGTTGCCGTTTTCATGTAGATCGACACACAGCGTTCCGAAGTTTCGTTGGCGAGTTCGTTGAGGAGTTCTTTGGAAGGCAGTTCGGTTTTCGTTGCGGTCTTCATCTTGCGTTCGCCTGGGTTAGAGATTGGGAATGCTCGGTGTGGAAAGCGAGTGCTTCGTTTCGATCCGGTTCTAAAATTAGCCGAATGGCGTTAGCCCCGGTTTCCGAGCGACAACCGGAGCTAATGCCCGTCGGCTGAAGACTCTTGCCAGCGATTTCAAACGGAACTAAGCACTCGATCCAAGGAGCAAACTGATCAATGAGGCAAAGTGCATGCCGTAACGAGTCTGTGAGTCTAGAAACGGTGGTTCGTGAGCCGATTGACGCGTGATACGAGGCGCGATTTAACGGATTCAATCACCCGGCACTTCGCGGCGGGGTGGTGGTGATCGCCGGTATGCGAATTGAAAGCAAGCTTCGGATTGACGGTTATGAAGCCAATCCGGTGACAAACTCACCAAAAATACCGCGTCCGCGAGCTCCCACGCGGGGAGGAAGCGGGCAAAAATCGGCGAATCTCCATCCGCCAGTGGCTGGCGGCAAAGCGACATCCCAGCGGTGCTTGGTCACTTGCATTTGACCGGGGTGGGCGTCATCCTGGACCCATCGCATGGACGGTGCGAGTCTCCGCAATGAGGCGTGTGATAGACGAACAGTCACTGATGATCGGCACTCGTCGAATTCACCGATTTTTCCTGCCCGAATTGGCCTTGGAACGATCGCGGATGGGGCGCGGACTTTTGTTTTTCGCGAGCTTTCGTCGTTCGGTCCCAGGTTCTCGGTGCTGCTCTTTACGCGGATCTGCTGGCCCAAAACGCGATGACTTTTCATAACCACACTCTCGGTGGCCAGACCGCGAACGACGGATTCCATGCCTTTGGTGTTTAGGCAGTTGTCTCTTGTCCCCGGTTCACCACCGCAGGAAAGGCAACGCGATGAGACGGACCAGGGGCGGGCTGCGCAAGCAGGCTGGGGTGAGGCAGGTGCTGCGTGACAAGAAGCGTGTTCGTACTGCGACACTGGCGCGAAAACGATCTTCACGGCGACGAATTCGAGCCCCGTTTGAAACCCTTGAACAGCGTCATCTTTTAGCGGCGGTCCAGTGGGATGGCGGAGGCGACGGCGTCAGTTGGCACGATCGGTTGAACTGGGACACCGATCAGTTGCCCTCGCCGACCGATGACGTTGCGTTAACAGATCTCGCTGCTGACCTGGTGGTCACGATCTCGGAAAACACCCATGTCGCCTCGGTAGAAACGACCGAGAAACTGCACCTCGTCGGCGCGGAGCTGAAAACGACTTCTTTGGTCGCCGCCGAACTTGTGCTCGACAACGCAACGCTGTCCGGGACGAACACCGCAGCCCCGTCCGTGTTGGTCACCGACCGGCTCTCGATTGACCAGTCAGCGAGCGACTTTATGGTCGCCGGACAACTTCAAGTCGACGGCGATCTATTTCTGGCATCGCCGATCACTTTGATCGCCGACGGACCACAGGCATCGCTCGATGTCGCCGGCGATGTGAATTTGCAGCAAGCGCAATTGACCGCCACCGCAGGTGGCACGATTTCGATGCCGAACGTGTCGTCGCACTGGTTTGATTCCCAGGCCAACAACGAGTCGCAAGTCTTTTTTGCCGAGGGAGCCGGCAGTGAAATTAACCTGAGCGGCGTCAAGCAATTGCGTGGAGGACGTCACTACAACAACCATCTAAACTTCGTCGCCATCGCTGGCGGCTCCATCGATCTGTCTTCGGTCGAGAGCGTGGTCGATCCTACCGAAGGCAACACGGGCCTACGATCAACCAGCTTTGAAGCGGCCGGACTAGATAGCCACATCGATCTATCGTCCCTACAAACGATCGTTGATCAAAACCCCGATAATCGAAGTCGTCTCGCAGTGACTGGCGGTGCGGCAATCACGCTCGCTTCGTTGAAGAACGCCCAAGCGATTGAGATTCAAGTCGGCGGGGAAAACGGACTTTCGATTCCCGCGATTGAGTCGCTCGTCGATTCCAGTGTTGTCGTTCGCGACGTCGACCAAACGCTCGCGTTACTTCGGCTGGCGACGGGAACGGAGTTTGACATCGAAGGCGTTCAACTTTCACTGCCGCTGGTCGATCGCTTGACCGAGGGCGGTATCACGGTGACCGCCGGCGGAACTATCGACGCACCACTGCTTGAGAACATCGATGGATCTGACCTGGATGTTCGTGGCGGGAGCACGTTGGTATTGCCAAATGTCACCTCGTTCGAACACTTCGCGACCGAGATCTCGACCGTTCGGCAGTGGAGTGTCAGTGGCAGCGGTTCGCGGCTTGAACTTCCTGATTTGCGATCGATCGATGGAGCGACGACGTACGGCGGAGTCCATTCGATTGACGTTTCCGGCGGCGGCCTGCTCTCGTTGCCACAGTTGAAACAAATCGTTGACCCTGCGACTGGCAATCCAAATTTTCGGCGCGTCGAGTTAGTGGTGACCGATAGCGGAAGCCGCTTGGAGCTCGATTCACTCGTGTCGATCACGGATCGATCGTCGGGATCTGCAAGCCTAGCGTCCATCATCGACGCCTCTGACGGGGGCGTTCTGGTCGCTCCGCAATTGACCTTCATCGAAGGTGTTGCCACGACGATCGATACCCCCGGTGATCTTCAACTCCAGGGGCTCGAATCGATCCGCGAAAGCGACGTGACAATCGATGGGCGCCCGAGCAATCTCGAATCGTTAGCGTTCATCGAAGGCACCACGCTGAGACTCGCCGATACCGATGCGGTCTTGGACCAGATCACACGTTTCGAACACAACGTATTGATCACCGATCGCTCCGCGACGGTGCAGATGCCGTTGGTCCAGAGTTTGGATGGATCTGGTTTCGAGGCCTACGGCGGGACGACCATCGCGTTTCCCGGCATCACCGAATATCGGCTTGATCCACGAGAACCGAACGAACAACAACACTGGATCGCGGACGGCGCGGGGAGCAACCTGGATTTGTCCGGATTGCGCTGGATCGCAGGCGGCGACCAGTACAACACACGCTTGAGTGTCGAAGCGAGTAACGGCGGCTCGATTGATTTGCAGCAAACTCGCCAAGTGGTCGATCCGATCGAAGGCAATCCCAGTTTCCGGCAGGTCGCGTTCAATGCCATAGGCGATGGCTCGACAATCCATCTCGATCAACTGACCAACGTGATCGATCGAGATGGCAATCTGACTTCATCGTTAACCGAAGCAGCCGGTGGTCAATTGATCGCACCCATGCTTCAAAGTTTGGTCAACACAACACTGATGGGCGAGATGTCCGCGCCGTCGGCGGTCGCCGAATCCGGGCAGTCGGTACTTTCCAGCGATGGTGATGCAAGTTTTCCGCTCTCGATTCCCGGTCATGATTCACAAACGATCGTTTGGGTCGGCGGCGAAGGGGATTGGAACGACGCGGCGATGTGGATCGGGGGACGCGTTCCAGGGGCATCCGATGACGTCGAACTAACGACGGGGACGGTCACGATTTCTGCCGGCGACCATGCCGTTCGTTCAATCCGCGGTGACGGCGGGTTGACGGTGAGTGGAGGTTCATTGACCGTCCATGGCGATTCGCTAATCGGAGGCGATTTCTCGCTTGCACCTGGAACATCACTCACCGTTCAAGGCCAACAGGCCCGTTTGGTTTTAAACGGGAACCAATCGATCGATGGGGCCAATCTTTTCGTCAGTGATGGTGGCGAGTTGCGTTTCCGGCATCTCAGCAATTACTCGCACGCCGGGACCAGCAGCGAGGTTCGCGGTTGGGTGGTTCAAGGCAACGGGAGTCGTCTGGTCTTTGATCAGTTGACGCACCTGACCGGAGGAACGCACTACAACACCCAAATCAACTTGGAAGCACATTCCGGCGGTGCGATCGAACTTCCGGAATTAATCGAGATCGCCGACGGAATCGGTGGCAACACGAATTTGCGGGCCATCAATTTGCTTGCCAGCGGTTGGGGCAGCGCGATCCGTTTACCAAAGCTTAACCGGTTCATCGATCAGTCCACCACTCCATCCACCCCGGCAACCTATTCCCGACTTCACGCTCGCTTGGGAGGCGAAATCCAATCGCCCGGTTTGGAGACCATCGACGGTATCGAAGTCAGGCGGGACGTATTCAGCACGATTGATTTGTCGAGCATTACAACATTCGACAACGGAGCCTTGCATGTCGATGGTTTTGATATTTCATTGCCATCAGTCGCGTCCAGCAATGGAACAAACTTTTTCGTCCGTCATGGGACGTTGCAACTCGCCGCACTGGAAAGACTACGGCGAGGCGGATTACATGCAAGCTCGCAGGGAACGTTCGTCGCCCCGAAGCTGTTTCAAATCGATGGAAGTCAGCTTCGCACCCGGCAAGGGGCCACGATTGAGCTGCCACTGGTGACCGCCTACGAACACCTCTCCGTCGGAAATTCCGAAGAACGATTGATCGAAGCAACCGGAATCGGAAGTGTGATTTCGCTGCCCGAATTGGCTTCGGTCATCGGCCCGACCACCTACGCATCGCAGCTTGTTTTCAGATCTGACGACGGCGGTTTGATCGACCTACCCAAGCTAACGATGATCAGTGAAAACGACACCGGGAACACCGCGTACCGTGGTGTTCAATTGATTGCCGAACGGCAAGGTAGTCGTATCGAAACGCCACGATTAACGTCATTCATCGATATCGGTGAGACGGCGATCACCCAAGACACGGCACGCGGGTATTCCGGAATCACGGTGACCGGCGGAGCAACGATCACAACCTCGGCGATCACGACGCTTCAAGGTGTTCGCATCTTTGCTGACTTGCAAAGCGAGGTTGATGTGGCGTCAATCGAAACGGCGGTCAATAGCGTGATTGACCTTGTCGGTGAAAAAGAGATCGACTTCGACAGCCTTGAGCACGCACCGGGGACCGCACTTCGTTTCAATGGAGCGTCCGCGCGATTTCCAAAGTTGACCAGTTTGGTCGGTGGTGAATTGTCGGTGATAAAATCAGCAACCATCGACGCGCCGTTACTAACGAACATCGATTCGGCGACGGTTATCTCTGCCGCCGGAAACACGTTGTCGTTCCCCGGCGTCACCGCGATCACACATCGGACAACGGCGGCCGGCCAGTCAATGCGGCTGCGAGTCGAAGGAGAACAGAGTCGTCTGGAGCTGCCAAACGTCACCGCGATCGAAGGCGGCACGCACTACGACAGTCGCGTCATCCTTGAAGCATTATCCGGTGGCGTGCTCGATTTATCGGGCGTGGTCTCGATGCTGGATCCCGCAGAGGGCAACGTCAACTACCGGCGATTCGAAGTGCTCGGTGAAGGCACCGGAAGCCATGTGAATTTGCGATCGCTGTCGCAGCTTCACGATCGTTCGGCCGGCAGTCTGACCGCAGGTAATTTGTCGTCGCTAATCACGTCGCGTTACGGAGCAGTTGTCGAGCTTGGTGAGGTCGCGATGCTCGAAACTTCGCTATCTGGAGTTCGAGTCGTCACGCAGACCAACGGGACCATCGCCGGCCATTTACGGATCGAATCCGATTCAATCTTGACCGGCGATTCGACGGTGGATGGCGATGTAACGGTGGCGGGAACCGTTCGGCCCCACTCCCATTTGACGATCACACGGACTGTAAGTCTGACGCCTTCTGGGATCATTGAATTTGAAATCGCTGGGACATCACCTGCGATTGATTACGGCACGCTCACGGCCGGGCGTGTGGAGTTTGCCGGAACGATTGAGCTGATCAAAGGCGATGATTTTCAGCCGCAGCGTGGAGACAGCTTTCAGCTGATGGCGTTCGACCAGCGAATCGGAACGCCCACGTACGCGGGAGTGGACTTTGGCAGCGAGGTTTTATCACCGGAGCTGACCGATCAAACACTGGAAATAGTCGCCGGGTTTTCCAGTGGTCCGTCGGTTGAATCAGTGCAAGTATCTGATGCTGCGGATGATTCCGATGGACCTTTCGTGGTGATCACCTTTAGTGAATTGATTGACGAAACATCGTTGACGGTCGATGACTTTCTTTTGAGCGGCCCCGGCGGCGAAGAAGTCGATGTCGAATCGATCGTGGCCCTCGAAGCATCGCCCAGGCAGTATCTGATTCGTCCGAAACGAGATCAGTACGTCGACGGCACGTATGACTTGACGATCGGACCTGAGATCTTAGATCGTGTCGGTAACGCGATGAATCAAGACGCCGATCAGGTCAACGGTGAACCGATTGAGGATCGGTTCACGACATCGTTTCAGTGGACGTTACCCGATCTGCGTCTCGCCGAACAGTCGTTTTCGACCGATCAATCCGACTATCAGTTCGGTCAAGATATGGCGATTTCATTCGCGATTGTCAACGCGGGAGTCGTGGCAGCCGGCGGAAGCGATTGGGTGGATCGCATCTACCTTTCTGATGACACCATTCTTGGCGATGACGATGTTTTGTTGTCATCGCTAGATCACAGCGGCGTGCTAAATTCGGGTGATCGATACGTTGTTTCAACGATCGCATCGCTGCCGCTCACCGAATCGTTGCGGTCGGGAACGTACTACTTGCTGATATCGGTTGACGATGAAAAGCAAATTAGCGAGTTGTCGGAAGAAAACACATTCGTCTCCGGCCCTTTATCGATCAGTATCCCACCACTGATCGATCTTACCCCCAAAGCGATTTCCGGACCGAACCTATCGCAACCAAGCAAATCAACTGACTTCAGTTGGACTGTGACCAATCAAGGCGATCTGCCGACCGATGATCGTTGGTTCGACCAAATTAACTTGCGATCGATCGTCGATCCGGACCAAGTGTTTGTCGCCGGTCGAGTCTTTCACTCAACGATCTCGGTCGCACCGGGCGAGACCTATCAATCGACAATGACGGTCGATTTGCCCGACATTCCCGATGGGACCTATCAGATCGAATTGCTGACCGACTGGAATGACCGGCTATTCGAAGGACCTTATGAAGCGAACAATATTCTCACCGGAAATCAGATCACGATCGATCATCCGGACATTGAAGTGGTCGGCTTCAGCGCAGCGGCATCGGTCCAATCTGGACAGTCGTTGACGACGCATTGGGAGTTCCATAATCGTGGATCGGGAACGGCCGATTCATGGGTTCAGCGGATGTACCTCTCACAAGACGGAAGCCTTTCGGGTGACGATCGATTGATCGATCAGTTCACGGTCTCTCAAGACTTGTCTCCCGGACAGTCACGTTCACAAGTTCGTGAGGTCAATATTCCTATCGACTTTTTCGGTGATTGGAACTTGTTGTTGGTCACCGATGCCGAAAACCAGCTTGGTGAACGACCCGCCGGAGAAAGCAACAACCTCAACGCTCGATCGATCGAGATCGTCCTTTCGCCCTATGCCGATCTAGTGGTCGATGATTTAGCGGTCACATCGAGTGTCATCGGTGACCCTGCGAAGACAACCATCAGTTGGACGGTGCAAAACCGAGGAACAGGAATTGGAGTGACGACAGCATGGACGGATGCGATTGTTTTCAGCTTGAACGATCAATACGGCGATGCAGACGATATTGTGATCGCCACGTTCGATTCCATCACCACACTCGAACCGGCGCAACAATACCGTGCGAACGAAGAAGTCGAATTGCCGCCAGACGCGAGTGATCGATTTTATGTTTTCGTCGTCACAGATTTCGAAAACGCGGTGTTCGAAAATGGGTTCGAACAGAACAACCGCACCATTGCAGCCAACACGATCGATGTGATGCCGGCTCTACCGGCTGATCTGGTTGTCACTGGGATGAACGTGCCCGATTTTGTCGATGCCGGGACGCCGATCGAAGTCACGTGGGAAATTGAAAACGCCGGACCGGGGATTACCAATCGCGGTGACTGGTACGACCGGCTTTACCTCGCGACCGATCCCGCCGGCGAGTTCCCCGTCGATGGAACCGCGAAACGATTTCAACACTTCGGCCAGATCGCTCCCGGCGAACACTACCAGCGAACCGGATCGTTTGTGATCCCGCACGGGCTGCAAGGGGAACATTATTTGATCGTCGATGCGGCGTTCGATCAACCGCCGTATGAATTTCTCTTTGACGGGAACAACCGCCGAATCAGCCCGCCGATCACGATTCAATCGCCACCGACTCCGAATCTGACGATCACCGAAGTGATCGCCCCCACGACGGTCCAGGAAGGCACGCGAGTCGACATCCGCTGGACCACCCAAAACCAGGGTTTGTCGATTGCCGCCGGCGGTTGGATCGACCGTGTATTTTTGCGACCGGCCGGACAACCATCGGGTGAAATGATCGAACTGGGGACATTTCCTTTCATTGACCCAATCGAACCAGGGCACGTTTTCACTCGCACCGAATCAGTTCGAATTCCTGAACGGACAACCGGGATCTTTGATCTATTCGTTCAAACCAATGACGGTTTGTTGTTGTACGAGGGAACGGACACGACCGACAACGCGTCGTCTCGTCCAATCACGATCGATGTCCAGCCACGCCCAAACTTAAAAATCCAGTCGATCACAATTCCGGAACGCATCGACGCCGGCGCGACGTTATTTCCCAGTTTCGTCGTCGTCAACCAAGGGCCGATTGAGACGCCGGGGGCGACCTGGACTGACCGAGCCTTCTTGTCACTCGACACGGTGATCGATCAAGCTGATTTGCTAATCGGTGAATTTGAAAACGCATCGGCGCTCGACGTCGCCGGTCAATACCTTCGCGAAGCTGGCAGTGTCGAGGTTCCGCGCCACTACCGAGGCACGGTGTACGTGATCGTGGAAACGGATTCCAACGATGCGATTTCCGAATGGCCGGGCGAGGACGACAACGTCAGCTATCACCCCATCACCATCGAGCGAGATCGATTGGCCGATCTGGTAGTCAGTGATGTCGTGGCACCATCACAAGTCGTCGCCGGTGCCCGAGTCCCGGTTCGTTATACGGTGACGAACTTGGGCGAGTCGATGACGCTCGGCGAGACTTGGTTGGAAAACGTTTGGCTGACTCGCGATCAGAATCGGCCACATCCGGGGCAAGGTGACTTCGTCTTAAAGTCGCTCTCCCACTCCGGATCGCTGACACCGGGAGCCGGCTACGAAACAGAAACGATCGTGACGATTCCCAATGAACTGGCTTCCGGGACGTGGTACATCACGCCGTGGGTGGACCCGCTCGACATGATTCCCGAAGAATCATTAGCGGCGGACGAGAATCCCGACGATCCGACGAATCTTGACAACAACAACTACAAAGCCCGAGCCGTCGATGTGCTCGGGGCACAGCCCGATTTAATCATCAGTGGACTGGTGGTTCCCGATTCGGCAGCGGCCGGTGCAACCATTGATCTACAGTGGACGGTGACCAATATTGGGTTGGCCAAGGCCGGTCCGGGTGGCTGGGTTGATCGCGTTTACTTGAGTGACCAGCCGAACCCAAAATCCGATGACGCGACCACGCTGTTGCTGGGCGAAGTGCGGCGTGATCTGCCGTTGATCGCCGGCGGTTCCTACACGACGAACCTCAATGTTGATCTTAGTCCTTCGGCCGCAGGCCAATACATCGTGGTCGTGACGGACGACGATTTACCACCGCAACCGCAGATCGACTTGGGAGCGTTTTTCGGTCACCTTATCCCACCCGAAGAACAGTTCTTCCCCGTCGTTGAAGTCTTCGAAGACAACAATCAAGCCGCGGCGCCAACGGCCATCGTTCCATCGGCAGCGAATCTAAAAGTCGTCTCGTTTGACTTGCCAGACGATGCGCGAAGCGGTGAAGAGATTACGTTTCACTACACCGTTGAAAACATTGGAACCGATCCGGTGTGGGCGGGTACGCAGTACTGGAAGGATTTTGTGTGGCTGTCGAGCGATTCGACGTTTCGACGTGACCGGGCGTCGTACCTTGGAGCGACCATTCATGCGCCGGCCGAACCGTTGCAACCCGGTCAGCAATACACCGTCTCGATGACGACGACGCTGCCAGAGGGGATGGCTGCCGAGCACCAATCCTCGGGCGAATATTCCTTGTGGGTTCATTTGAACGCCAACAATGACAAGTCACCTTTTCTCTATCCCTACCTCGCTCGCCGGTTGGACGAGCAGTGGTATCCGGCCGATGAAGGCGACAACAGCCTTTGGCGATCTCACTTTGATCATTGGGCCTTCGAAGATCCATCGGACAATCTGGCTCGTGCGGATCTGCCGATCCAGTATCACGAAGCGGACTTGGTCATCACCGATGCAACCTTTCCCGAATCTGTCGTGTCGGGAGGATCGTTCGATGTAACTTACACGGTCGAAAATCAAGGCACCCGCGCGACACGTGTCAATCAGTGGATCGATCGAATGTTCATCTCTCACGATGAATCACTCAACCATCTCGATCATCAAGTCGGGATCGCCTCACGATCCGGGGTTCTCGAAGTCGGCGAATCTTACACGCAGACCATTTCGGTCAATGTCCCCGACGGGATTGAAGGTGAGTTTCAGTGGATGCTGTTCACCGATTCGGCCGCCCAAACCGATCGTAGCGGACGCTTTGGCGACATCGGATTTCGAAATATTGGCATCGAGTTTGAATTGCCGGGATCACTCGCCCCTTGGGATCTCGCGTCTCAGGCGGCCCGTGAATCGGCTCGAGGCAAGGTCAAGGAATACCAATACGAAGGCAACAACGTTATCCAGGGGAGTTCGAACATCGTGCTCGCAACTCCACCTGATCTGCAAGTTACATCGATCAACGCTCCCTCGCGTGTGGACCGTGGTCAAGTCCTACAGATCGCTTACACGGTTGAAAACTTCGGCGGTGACACCGTTGCACAGCAAAGAAATTGGACCGATTTGATTTACTTGTCGCGAGACACATTCCTGGATCTCACGACGGACGTCTACTTGGGTAGCCTCGATCATCAAGGCGGGCTACCTGCCGGCGGAACGTATGAGTACGGTGCAGAGTTTTCGCTTCCCACGGATTTGCTCGGTCCCTACTACGTTTTCGTGATCACCGATCCCGACCGCATGTCTCGGCAAGGGGATGTCTTTGAAGGACCTCACGAACGCAACAACTCCGCCCATCCCGCAGCGCCGCTGCTGATTGAACTTCCGCCGCCGGTTGATTTGCAAGTCGAATCGATCACATCGTCGGCTGACGCGGTGACCGGCGATTCGATGGAGGTGACCTGGACGGTGACAAACGCAAGCAGCGAGACCGTCACCGGTCGTTGGTCCGACAGCGTTTTTTTGTCCGACGACCCCGCATGGGATTTGTACGACACGCCGCTTGGGAAAGTCGACTTTGAAGGCACACTCGGACCGGGTGAATCGTATTCACAAACCCTGCAAACCGAT
Organism: Roseiconus lacunae; assembly: GCF_008312935.1. Classification (NCBI taxonomy): domain Bacteria; kingdom Pseudomonadati; phylum Planctomycetota; class Planctomycetia; order Pirellulales; family Pirellulaceae; genus Roseiconus; species Roseiconus lacunae. The sequence goes on from NZ_VSZO01000010.1 coordinate 324,312, forward strand.
GCGCCGTCGCTGACGCCGGGCAGCTATCGCGCGATCGTTCGTACGGACATCCTGAACCAAGTTTACGAAGATGCTTTTGATTCTAACAACACGGCCACGTCGCCATCGACCGTCCAGTTAACGGCGCCGTCGTTGACCCTTGGGATCGCTCAACAAGCTTCCCTCGGCGCTGGTCAGCAAAGACTCTTTGCCGTTGATGTTCCTCCCGGCCAAACTCTTCGCGTCACTGCCGCATCACACGGCCAACTTTCGACCGAAGTCTACTTGCGGTCCGCCGTCGCGCCGACAGTCCGCCAGTTCGATGCCAGTAGCGGCGGGACACTCACACCCGCACCTGCGGCGATCATTCCATCAACCGTCGCCGGATCCTATTACGTGCTGTTGCGAGGATTTGGATCCGATGACAATTCTTCACCCGTGGAAATTTTGGCAGAGTTGTTGCCTCTGGCGATCACCGATGTGCGAACGGATCGAGGCGGTGATTCAAAATACGTGACGACAACTTTGACCGGGGCCCGGTTTCAAGAAGACGCGATCGTCAAGTTGGTTCGCCCTGGCGTTGCCGAGCTATTGCCGGTCAACCAGCATTACGTTTCCGCATCGGAAATGATTCTGACGTTTGACTTCGATGACGCACCACGCGGATTGTATGACATTCAAGTCATCAATCCCGACGGACAAACGGCTGTACTGCCCTATCGTTTTCAAATCGAGCGAAGCCTGGAACCCGACGTTTCGATCGGGATCGGTGGACCACGTTATGTGTTTGCCGGTGACAACGGGACGTACAGCGTCGCGCTGGAAAACCTAAGCAACGTTGACACACCGTACGTTTTCTATCGTGTCGGAATTCCCGAGCTAGGGATCAACCAAAACGTCTACAACCTGCCTTACACGCACTTCACATCGAATCTTCGTGGCGATCCCGAAGGCGTGTTTCAAGATCTGCCCTGGGCGGAACTCGATTCGGCGATCAATCTCGATGGTCATGTCACCACCAGTGGCTACCTGTTTGATCAAGCGGCCGATCGAAGTGCCGGATTCAATTTCCAAGTTCAAACGTATCCCGGTCTTCGTGAATTAAGCGATCACGCATGGGAAGCATTCAAGTCAAAGCTTTACGACGCCCTACCGCTTTATGCCGAACAAGATTTACTCGCCGATGGTCCCTCCGCACTCGATCAGCTTTCGCCAGGTTTGGCATTGGTTTGGGAAGCGTTCGGGGCAGTTCCGGACTTGCTGACGCAGCCGTTGATTCCGTTTCAATTTCATGTCGTGGCTTCGGCAACCGCGATGACTCGTGACGAGTTCATCGACCATGCGTTGGCCGAAGCGGATCGATTGCGTCGCGGGATCTTGACCGACGCCGACGCCGACGCTGCCTTGGTGACACTGGCCGCCGACGCGGAATCTTGGCAATCGCTGTACCTAACGCATCTCGAAGAAAGTGGACGTTTGCGTTCAGAAGACGCGGTGCCACCGACGCGTCGTGATCAGGAACTTGCCAGTTTGATCGCGACCTTGGCCGGCGGTGTGCTATCCGGACCCAACGGAGAACAGGTGATATTGAGCGGCACCTTTGATGACTTCTTTGTCAATGTGCGTCGCTGGTATGGACATGACCCAAGCTTGAAAGCGTCGCTCGACGAAGATTTGATTCAGTTTGATTCGGATTCGTTGTCGTTTCTAGGCATCCTAAAAAGTTCCAATCCCGTCGCCGCATTGCCAGACTTTGATGACGCTGACTTGAACTTGCAAAGCAACACACATTTCCAAGCGATGCGAGTGTACGTGCCGTGGGTACCATTCGGTCGCCGCAGCGAAGGCATTCCGGCGGAGTATCAGATCAATGGAATCACCCCCAACGACGAGGACGTGTTTTTCCCACTGAACTTACAAGGCTACTATGACCAACAAGGCGCATCCTCCGGCGGTGTTTCGCAAACGGGACCGTTCACGTTGGAAACGGGAGGCTTCGTGCCCGCGGCGTCGGCTTTGCCGTTTACCGTTCATTTTCAAAACGATCCGAACGCCAATCGCGATACCAATGAAATTCGGATCGTGGTTCCATTCGATGACAACGTCGATCCACGATCGTTTCGGTTGGGCGATCTAAAATTCGGCGATATCAATATTCGAATGCCGAGCGGACGGTCGCTTTATCAAGACGAGTTTGACTTTGCATCGACGCTGGGATTCAACGTTCGTATCAGTAGCGGCGTGGATCTGAAATCAAACGCGGCAACCTGGACGATTCAAGCAATAGATCCGCTCACGGGCGACGTTCGCAGCGGCGATCAAAACGGGCTCTTACCACCAAACAATGCCCAAGGCATCGGCGCCGGATCGGTCAGCTATTCCATCGAAGCCTCCGAAGATTTACCGATAGGGGCGTCGCTGACTTCGCGTGCACAGGTTTGGCTGGACAACGCACCCGCCGATCGGTCACCGGAGTTGACGTACGCGGTGGATTCTCTGGCGCCGACAAGCACACTCACAGTCTCGCCGTTGAGTGGAGCTGGCGGTGACAACCATTATCGCGTGTCCTGGGAAGCTGACGATGAACCGAGCGGCAGCGGTTTCAAACATGTGACCATCTACGTGGCCGAAGATGGCGGTGACTTTCAATTGTGGAAACGTCAACTACCGGAATCGAGCGGCGAGGAAGTTTTTGTCGGTCGCGCCGGGAAAAATTACGAGTTTCTTTCGCTCGCCAGTGATCGCGTCGGCAATCGCGAGTCACCGCCGTCGGGCCGCGCGGCTGCGGATGACGGCACCGGGGTCACCTTCGGAACGACGACACAAATTGATTCGACGACATCTGGGACGTTTGGTCAACCGACCGGTCCATCGACCGAACCGGCCACGAACGCGCTGTTTGTGGCAGCCGAAAATCTAATTCCATCGCAGCGTTCTACGTCGGCTCCGGCGGCATTCCACACCGTGCTTCAGCCCTTCACGGCCGAACGCTTTGCCGATGGTTTTCAGACGAGTCTGTCGAGCGTTGTCGATTCCAGGATCGGGCCGATGGCGATCGTCGAAACGCTCGAAGGCGAAATTTTGGTTAGCGGCGGTCCGAGCCGGAACCAGATTTTTCGGTTTGGTCGTGACGGAGGAACCGCCGACCAAGTTTGGGCAGAGATCGAACATCCCGTGTTCAACTTGGCGTTCGATCTCGACGGTCGCTTGTGGGCGACGACGGGGGGCGGCCCGCTCTTACAACTCGATCCAATTGACGGAACCGTATTGGCCGAATATGGCGACGGATTGACGATGGGATTGGCGGTCGATCCTACAACCGGCGACTTGGTCGTCGGATCACAGCATGGCGTCGAACGATTCGATCCCCTGACCGGCAACTTTACAAGGCTATCTCGTGATCAAAACCTGCGGGTCGGAAGCTTGGCGTTTGGTCCTTCGAAAGAACTTTATGCGACGCGTTGGCCAGAACGAGACTCGGTCGTCAAGTTCACCCCGCTTGGTCGTGCAGAAACGATCCTTCGTTTTGACACACCGATTGATTCGCTTGCGTTTGGAATCAAGGGCACGTCGCTCGACGGTTTAATGTTCGTCACTCACAACCAAGGTCGACACCCAAACTCAAGTAGCGATACCGACAGCGACTTGACGATGGTTGACATCGCGACGATGCGACAAGTCGCGGTGGCTCGCGGTGGGCCCCGTGGTGACGTGGTGATCACGACGCGCGCGGGGCGTATTTTGGTCAGCGGGTCGGATACGGTGGACATACTCCATCCCGCAGAAACCCCCGTTGTCTTGGCAACGTCTCCGGCCCAGCAAACCGTGGTGGCGCTCCCGCTTGGAATGGTGCATGTCACATTCAGCGACGACATGTTCGTCGGCCATGGTGGCGAAGTGCATTCGGTAATCAACCCGGGTAACTATGCCCTACGTGCGGCCGATGGCACCGATCAAACGGTTTCGGAAGTGCGTTATCACGCGGCTTCACGGACGGCATACCTGTTTGTCGAGGGGCTACAGACGGGAGAACACACACTGTTCATTGGCGACGAAATCGAGAGCGTCTCTGGGGAAAAACTGGGAACCGGATACGAAGTTCAATTCAGAACCGTCAGCGAATTTTCGGCCGATGTCAGCTTCCAACTCGAAGCGACGCGTTTCAATCGCATCGATCAAACGTTGGCTTATGAGATCACGATTACGAACGAAGCCGACTACGATCTGTTGATCCCGATGTCCCTGGCAATGATACCGACGAGCGATGATGTCCATGTCGTCCCGGCACTCGCCGGATCTGCAAGGGCGAACGGACGATGGGTGTTTGACTTGGTCGATGCCGTTGACGACGGAGTCCGGCTTGCGCCCGGAGAATCGACCCGGGCGAAGACACTGCGTTGGTATTCGCCCCAAGAGTCGATCGCCGATCTGATTCCCGAACTTTTAGCGACCGGAACCGTCAATCTGCGTCCGCAGTTTGATTCGGTACCGGTTCAGGTCACTCAAACGGGGCGCGACTACACCTACGACGCCAAAGCGGTCGATCCGGATGGAGTGTCGGTGTTTTATCTACTGCACACTGCACCACCGGGAATGCAAGTCGATCCGATCACCGGCAAAGTCTCGTGGCCAGTTCCGGAACAGACGTCAGCGCGACACGACGTGGTCCTGTACAGTTTCGATTCACGTGGCGGACACATCGCACAGTCTTGGACGATTCAAGTTCAAGGAGGCAACTCGGCACCCGTCTTTGTTTCATCGCCGAGCGTCGCCGAGATGTCCGAAGATCAGATTCTGAAGCTGGTCATTGAAACCTCGGATCCCGACGGCGACTCGGTGACGACTTGGATTGATGACCTGCCACCGGGAGCGTTTTATACTCCTTCAACACAAACGTTGTGGTGGCAGCCGGGTACGTCAGCTGCGGGGACATATTCCGACGTCATGCTAGTCGCCAGCGATGGCGTAAATCTGGTGAAACATCGGTTTGACCTGATCGTTTCCGATGCCGATCGGCCACCGATCATCGATGCGATCTTGCACCAGACACTTCGTCAAGGCGACCGGTGGACCTATCGAATCAACGCCGACGATCCCGATGGGGATTCGTTGCGATTCACGAGTGACCAACTGCCCCGCGGCGCGACGCTTGATCCAATCACAGGCTTACTTCAATGGGAAGTCGGATTTGAGACATCATCTCAGGCCTTGATTCCAATCACCGTGACTGCGAATGGGCGAACAGCCACCGCCGAAATCTCGGCCGACATCATCAACGCCAATGCCGCTCCTTCATTTGGATCGATGGAACGTTGGGTGATCGACGAGGGCCAAGTCTTCACGTTGACGACGTTTGCCATTGATCCCGATCATCCGGATTTTGTCCTACCAATCCGTGACAATCAGGGAACACTGATTCCCGCGGACAGCGTTTCGCCGCTGACGTATGCCGCGACCGGGCTACCCGACGGGGCGGTTTATGATCCTATGACCGCGACGCTCCGCTGGACTCCCGATCACACCCAATCGGGCGAGTATCGTGTTCGCTTTTTTGCGACCGACGACGGCGATGGAATCGACGATCCGATCACGGTATCGGTCGAAGTTCCGATCGTCGTTCGTGACGTCAATCGTGCACCGGTAATCGATCCCTTACTATCGCGCACGATCGAACGAGACAGCGTGATCGACGTTCCCATCCAAGTGACGGATCCCGACGATGACTTGGTAACGATCGAGGTCGGTAACGGTCTTACCGGGTTGCCATTGCCAGACTTCGCTAGCTTCACCGATCACGGCAATGGCACTGGATTGCTGCATCTACGACCTAAGGCAGGAGACCGAGGCGACTACACGTTCTCGATCGTCGCGACTGACGATGGCGGTGGTGACTATTCAGGACATGATCAACGTTCGCAGTACGACTTTGTCATCAGCGTCGAATCCGAAAATGATCCGCCGCGATTGCAACCGATCCCGTCGGTGGTCGTACTCGCCGATCAGTTTCTACGTTTACCGCTAAAAACCACTGATCTGGATCAAGAGCCGCTGCGGTACTCGATCGACGGTTTGCCAGCGTCGGCAAGGATCGTCGACGGGGCCCGCTACGGTGAAGCAGTCTTGAACTGGGAACCGACCTCAAACGATCTAGGCGAATATCAAGTCACCGTGACGGTCGAAGATTCTGGCAATGGCGACTTGGCGAAAACGATGTCGGCGGCACAGTCGTTTTCGATCGAAGTCCGAAGCACGAACGCGGCGCCGACTCTGCCCCCCCTTGATCCGATGGTCATCGATGAAGGATCGGCATTCGTTTTGCAACTTGATGCGAGTGATACCGACGGCGATGACATTCACTATGCCATTGATGGGTTACCCGTCAACGCAGACTTGAATCCGATCAGCGGACGATTGGATTGGACACCGACATTCGAACAAGCCGGTGTGTATTCATTCGTAATCAACGCAAGTGACGGATCTGCGATCGAGACACAGACTGTTTCGATGGAGGTTGTCGATGTCAATCGCCCCCCGGTGCTTGCCTATCCGGCGATCCAGTACGGGCGGGAAGGAGATTGGATCGAGTTCGACGTCTCGGGCGCCGACTTCGATGGAGGTTCGACTGACTTATCGGCGAGCGATCTGCCGACTAATGCGACCTTTGATCCAGCCAGCGGTCGGTTTCGTTGGAAGCCGGATTTCGACCAGGCGGGAACATACCACGTGACCTTCACGTTGACCGACCAAGCCCTCGCATCGGACACGATCATCGTCCCAATCACCGTTGCCAACAACAACCGACGACCATCGATCAAAACGACACGGCACCAAGTCGTTGTCGGTGAGTTGCTAGACATTCACCTCGATGCGTTCGATCCCGACCTTGACGACGCCCTGACGTACGCGGCATACGGACTGCCACAGGGAGCGGAATTCGACACCGGCAGCGGGACCATTCGCTGGATTCCGAATCCGGGACAACTGGGAAAGTTCTACGTTGATGCGCGTGTCAACGATGGATTGTCAGAAGCCCAAACAACGGTTGTGATTGAAAGTGTTGCCGTACCGACACGACCAACCCTACAGATCATCGCGACCCCAAGTTTCCCTGCTGTCCCGGGGCAGTCGGTGACGGTGCAAGTGATTGCCGACGGCGTCGCATCGATCGAATCGATCGCGTTAACACATGATGGTGTTGATGTTCCGTTGGATCGATCCGGACGTGGAACGGTGATCGCTGGCAGCCCTGGGGTAACAAGTTTGCGGGCTTCGGCGACCGATGCCGATGGCTGGACGGGGACAATGGCGACGTCGCTGCGTGTTCGTGATCCGTCGGATGATCAAGCCCCAACGGTGATGCTGACTTTGGAATCCGAAGGGATGATCAGCGAACCAACCTCGCTGATTTCAACCGTTCAGGATGCTAATTTGGATCGGTGGACGGTGACAATCGAATCACTCCACACCGGTACCCAGCAGACCCTTGCCGAAGGCACTTCCAATCAATCTGACAGTTCCATCGCGACGATTGTACCCCGCGACTTTGAAAACGGATTCTATCGACTGTTGCTTGTCGCCGAAGATGTCCAGGGACGACAAAGTCAGGTCGAACGTTTTGTCGAGATTAACGGTTCGGAAAAAGTCGACGCCTTTGTTCGACGTGATGTCGATGCAGAGTTAGTGATCGGCGACAAAACGTTTCCGCTGACACGTTTTTACGAGTCATTGTCGAAGACTTGGCGGTGGGACATGTTTTCCATCGGGCGCCCGTCAATGACACCGATGTCGGCCCATGCCCTGCAGTTGACTTCGGCCGGAATCACATCGCCACTTTCACAAGGCGACCGAGTCTATTTTTCGCTGCCCGATGGGACACGATCGGGATTTACGTTTGATCCCGTTGCGGAGTCATTCCATCCAGCGATCGAATCACCCACGTTCTACCGACCTCGCTGGATCGCAGATGGCGACAGCACATACGAAGTGCGGACGACGAATCGATTGTTGGTTAGAGGAGGCAACCGGTTTTACGATCAGAAAACCGGATCACCTTACCACCCCAGCAATCCCTTCCTGGGTGAGCACGCATGGGAACTGGTCCATCCCGATGGTCGAATCGATATCGCAGGTCAAGATGGCGATCTCTTACGAACCATCTGGCCCGACGGAGAAACTTGGCACTTCAGCGATAGCGGGATAGTGCTCGGTGACGGAACGTTTTTACCGATCGGGCGTGATGATTCTGGCAAGATCGCGGCGATCCGAATCCCCGCCGGAGTCTCTCTGACATCGTCTTCACCAACGGTCGGGACTCTGACGGAAACGACGCTGACGGACGATCTGGATTTGCGTTATCACTACGACGCGAATGATCGGCTTGCCGAAGTCACGGCCTGGGAAATTAGCGATGGGGTCGCCTCGTCGCAATCACTTTTCCGCTATGGATACAAGTCACCTACGCAGACCGATTTGTCGGTTGCCATGAGTTCCAGTGACGATCATCGGTCCTATCCAAGCGACGAATTTTTAAAGGCTGATCTTGGTGACTCGGGACAGTTTTCCGGCGTTTCGGTTCAGGCAGAACTGCAGCCGGGCGATATCGACCGATTCGTGTTTTCGCTGCATCCCGATCAGTTGCGTCAAACGTCCGAGCAGATCGTTTGGATTCGTGCGACGGTCACACGGGATCGCAGCACATTCGTCGCCGCGGTCCCTTCGATTGCCGGACTGCAGCCGATCGCATCCAGCGTTGACGATGATCGTGCGATGGCGGTTTTCGCAGTCGACCGCGCCGACTTGTACGTATTGGAAGTGCGTGGGGCGAACAATCACGAGTCGGGTCGTTACCAGATGCAACTCGATCTCGTGGGAGACTTCAACCATGACGGGCGCGTCGATGGGATTGATAGCGAACTGATTGCCAATTCACTCGGAACGTCGGTGAATGATCTCGGCTTTGAAGTCAACGCCGACTTGAATGCAGACGGAATCATTTCGGTTGCCGATTCGCAGTTATTGGCCGCGAACTTTGGTGTGACCTCGGTGACGACATCGACAATGTGGACCGATGCGTTTGCGATCCCGACCAGAGGCTTGGTCTACCAACCGGAAGTTGGCGATGGAGGCAACCCGTCGGTGGACGAGCCCAGCGATCCGGCTTCGGAAGGAATGCCAAGGATTCGCCTACCTGCAACGGAAGATCCTTCATCGGATCCACCGACCTTGGACTCAAGTTCGCTTGCGCCGACCGACGAAGCAACCTTCGATCTTCGCAACGCCCGTTTTGAGTCGTTTTCCGAAGGCTGGACGACGAACGGAAACGTTGACTTCGACGGGCAATCTGCGTTGTTGGCCGAGCACCCGGACCAGCGTTCTTCGCTGCGGCAAGCGTTCTATGTTCCCGATCAAGCAAGCGTACTGTGGCTGAAGGTATCAGACATTTACCTACGATCCGATACAGGACATGCACCGGACGCGTTCGAAATTGCACTGCTCGATGCGCAAACTCTGTTGCCCTTAGTCGAACCGACAGGCGATTCCCATACCGACGCTCTATTAAACATTCAGTCGCATGGAACCTATTCGGCGAGCTCTCTGGTGACCGTTGGCGACGCGACTTCGATCGACCCCGCGGTAGACTTGCAAGGTGTGATCGATGTCGATGGCCAAGTCAACGGGGAATGGCTGATTCAGGTGGATGTGTCGGCGATACCTGCGGGAATCTTGGCGATTTTGTCGCTGGATTTGTTGGGGTTCGGTCAGCGGAAAAGTCGCGTCTTAATAGACGACATCGGATTGTCGGCGACGCCTTTACGGTCCCCCGTTGCCGCAAGTGATGTCGTGACGACTGAGGAGGATGTCCCGATCAATCTGGACATCCTAGCGAATGATCTTGATGCCAATTCGTTGCTCGATCGTTCTTCGATTTCGATCGTAAGTGCGCCCCTCCATGGTGACGTTTATGTCAGTGGTGAAACTGGCTTGGTGACCTACTCACCCGATGCAGATTACTCCGGATTTGATTCATTCACCTACACCGTCCGCGATCACGATGGATTTGTATCCAGTGAAACCTTTGTCGGGATCGAGGTGACTGCGGTGACAGACGAACCGGCGCTGATCGCCTTGACCGCTTCGGGGGATCAGGAGACGCCGTTGCCGCTGCAGATCGATGCCCGTTCCACCGACCTCGACGGTAGCGAATCACTGGTGGTGCACATCGATTCGCTACCCCACGGCGCAACCCTCAGTCACGGACGTCGTGTTGCCGATGGCAGTTATGAATTGACGGCCGAGCAACTGCAGCAACTCACGCTTCGCCCAGCTCCTGGTTGGAGCGGACAAAGCGAACTTGATGTCACCGTGGTTGCCATCGACGATTCGGCTGACGCGGTTAGTAAGCACGCGACGTTGACGCTGGATGTCAGCCGAGTCATCGTGCAACCGCTCTCGATTACAGATTTTGAAATCAATCGGGGAGAGGAACAGCGGTCCTACATTCACACGCTATCGGTAACCTTCAACCAGGAAACATGGATCGCCGATCCGATGGCGGACATCATCATCCGTAATATCGACGGCAATGATGTCGTGGTCGATCCAGAGCGATTCGACTATGACGTTGCCAATTCCAGATTGACGATCGACGTTGACGGATTGATCGAGCAAGATTCACAGTACTACTTGCTTCTGCGCCGAGCCGGAATCGCAGCGAGTGCGAACCGTCTGCAAACGATGGCTAACGGACCGGAACAGGTCAGCGAGTTCCTACCATTGCCATTTCATCGACTACTGGGAGACGTCAACGGCAACAATGAAGTCGACTTGGAAGACTGGGAGGATATCCGCGAAAGTCTGAACAGTGACCAGTCTTCCGACCGGTATGTCCGCTACCGAGATTTGACCGGCGAAGGGGAGGTCGATCGCTACGATTTCCTGGCCTGGAGAAACCGCTATCCCTCCACAACCGATCATCACCCTCCACAAGTGATCGCCGGGGTCACACTGCCAAACCATCGGTTGCCGCTTGTCAATGCCTTCCAGCGAGATGCCAACCTCGCGGTCGTCGTCAACGATGTTAGCGAAGTGGTCGGGTTGACTGTCGAAGTGAACGGAGGACCGGAGATTGAATTGACGAATCATTTGACCGCAGCTCAGTCGCTGCAGCTTCCGCTTCTGGATGTCTTTCACAGTGCCGGAGCGGTGCTGACCGAGACCGAACATACGCTCGTCTTTCGAGCCGTCGATCGTTGGGGAAATGAGTCAACACCGAGCGAGTTGCGATTCCAAATCGATGAAACGGCTCCCTCCAGTCCCGCTCGGCCGATATTGATCGACCGCGATGGCAATCCGGCCACATCAATGGTGGTCTCTGATTCGATCGTGACCGTTCGTGCAGACGCCTCGGCGGACGACATCGTGCGACTATTCCAAGGCCAACAAAACGAAGTTGGAATCGCGGTTGCCGCAGGGGACGTCGACTTCGAAGTCAACCTTGGGTCCGCAGTCGATGGGACCTATTCGTTTTCTACGATCGCAGAAGATCCTACCGGCAATCAAAGCCTGCCGAGTGAATCACTCACGATCACGCTCGATCGTACCGCGCCCGTCTTCGGGCAGTTGCAACTGGACCCGGCGAGCGATACGGGAACCGTTGGGGATCACGTCACCGATCGGTCAACGATTTCGATATCAGGTTCCACCGAACCGGGAGCGATGGTCCACGTCGTCGATCAAGGAATGCAGGTGATTGCTGACGCATCGGGGTATTTTCTGATCTCGGATCTTCCGCTGCGATTTGGGACCAACGCTTTCGTTGTGCAAGCGATCGATGCGGTGGGAAACACCCGAGAGCAAACACTGCAAGTCTTTCGTCCGAAGCTGGAGTCCGATCGCCCGCTGCTGTCGGCAACGATCGCAGACGATAGCGGTCGATACTTCAACGATAAGCTGACCAACTCGTTGGATCTTTCAGGCGCGGTCGCCGACGCGTCCGCCATCAAAGAACTTTGGGTGTCGATCGAATCTGCTTCATTCGCAAAATCTTTGAAGCAATCATTTGATCCGGTCAACGTCGTCAACGCAATTCAGGACGGGACGTTCTATCTGACGACAGCGGAATTGGAAACGGCAATCGGTCAGCCGATCGACGATGGCGAAGTAACGGTGTCGATCATTGCGATCGATCGGTACGACAATGCGTCGGAAGCGAAAGTACTAACGTTCAAACTCGATCGTACGGTTCCCACACCTGTCTCGGGCTTTTCGTTGCTCGCAACAAGTGATCTCGGACGTGATGACACCGACGGTGTTACCAAGTTAGAAAACCTGCAATTTTCCATCGAACTCGCCGAAGCAGGGCAGGTCACGCTTTGGAATGATGAATCAACGATTGCGGACTTCGATCTGCCCCAGGGGACCAGTGACATTGTTGTCACCGGATTCGCGGACGGTCGTCACCACATCTCGGCAACGTTGACGGATCTGGCAGGCAATACCAGCGAGCTTGGCGATGTGATCAGTGCCTTGATCGACTCGGTCGAACCACAATCTCTTGACGCGACAGTTCTGCTACCAGCGCCCGATGGGGACATCGGTTCGCTTGAGGGAACGACTGATCCTTCGGCTTTGATTCGCCTTTACCGTGGTCTTGATTCTCAAACGCAAATCGCCCAGACCCTTTCCGATGAGAGCGGCGGATTCCGGTTCGATGGGATTGCGTTTGCCAACGGTGAGAACTCATTTCGAATTGTCGCCGAAGATTTGGCCGGGAACGCGATCGAGATCAGTCGGGTGATTCACTTTAATGCCCCGGATCGTTCGCCACCTGAGATTTTAGTCGACTTGGTCGAGGACACGGGAGCCTCGGAGGAAGATCGGTTGACTCGAATTGCCGACCTGGAAGGCATTGTTAGCGATGCCAGTCGAGTTGTTTCATTCCAGATTTCTGTCAACGATGGCCCCTTCGTCAATTCGCTGGGCTCGCTTCATGACCAGTCATTCACGTTGTCCCATTCCGTTCTGGAATCCATCGTCGGCGAACCGCTCGATGATGGAATGGTCGAGGTGCAACTTCGAGCGGTCGACGAATGGGGGCATGCTTCGGCGCTAAGTCAATTCCAGTTTCAGCTCGATACATCGCGTCCGGCGACACCATCGGCATTGCAATTGGCGCCGAGTCGCGATTCTGGATCGAAAGGTGACGGGATCACCAACCATCGCGACTTGCAGTTTGTTACAGAGACGCCATCGGACGACGCGGCAATCGTTCTCTATTCCAACGGGATCGAAGTTGATCGAGTCGATGCGACGGGTGAGGTGGTTTTGAAGACCAACGAATCGTCTGGCCGCCATCGATTCGTGGCTCAGGCAATCGATCTCGCCGGTAACATCAGTTTCTTTACCGCACCAACATTTGTCACGATCGATGATCAATTCATCACACCAACAATCGAAATCGCTCCCGAGTTTCGTCGCGATGATTTAGGCGGTCGTTTTTATACCGCTTCGGAAACCATTTCGCTGGTGGGATCCGCCGAACCGGGAACACTTGTGGAAGTCCTCGGCGGCAGCCTCTTTGCCCAAGCGAATGAGTTCGGTTACGTATTGATCGAAGACCTTGACCTTGCCGTCGGCACCAACACCATTGATGTGGCCGCGACCGATCGGGCAGGCAATACCGTCGCTTGGACGATCGATGTGGAAATGATCGACCAGTCTGGGCCGCGAATGGAGTTGTCTTTACAGTTCGATTCTGGATTCAGCGATCAAGACGGAAAAACAAACGACCCAACACTTGTCGGAACCGTTTCGGATACGTCGTCGGTCGTTTCGTTGACCGCTTCACTGAATCAGTTCCCAGCCCAGAATGTTATCGACGCACTGCAAGGCAACTCCCTTGTTTTGGATGCCGCTCGTTTGGAGAGCCTTATCGGTCAGTCGCTTCCCGATGGACGATACGAACTATCCATCGAAGCGATCGATGGATTGGGAAACCTTTCAGTGAAGGACGTTCGGTTTGACTTGGATCGCACGGTGCCACCAACGACCGCGTCGGTCGATTTGCTGACCGAAAGTGATCTGGGACAAAGTCCACGCGACAACCTGACTGCCCAAACGCAACCCATCGTTCGCCAATATGCCGAACGCGGGGCATTGGTGAAGTTTTACATCGATGATCAGTTGGCCGGCGAAGTTTATTCGACCGGTGTTGCGCAGGTGACTCTTCCGGAACTTTCTGGTGGCGTCTACGAAGTCACGGCAACGATCGAGGATACTGCCGGGAACCTGACCGAACCGACCGATCCGCTTGTGTTGACCATCGATGACCAGGCGCCTGATCCGGCAACCATTGAACTGTTGCCGATGCATCAAAGCCAAGTTCGTCCAACGCACACACTCGATTCCGACGTGACCGTGTCCGTGACCGCGGAGCCCGGCGTCACGGTTTCTATCGTGGAAACTGAGTCGTCCTGGTTGATCGACAACACGGGGTCGTTGACCTTCGAGACGACTCTGTTGCTCGGCGAGAACCATTTCAAATTTTTGATAGCCGATGCGGCTGGCAATACGACGCAACAAGCTCTGACACTCATCCGAGGCGAGTTGCTTCCGCCAACATTTTCGTTTGATCTGACGGATCAAGGGCCGCTTCTCGCCCCAATCGTTGAGGGACAGTTGATCTCCGAAAGTCCCATTGTGCTTGCCCAAGCCAGCTTTGATCCGGACTTTGAAACGAGAGTAACGAATTTGATGCCGTTGCTCGATGAAGGTCAGTTCCAGTTGGATCAGATTCGAATGGAGTCGATTTATGGAGCTCCTTTAGTCGAAGGAAACCACACGCTGCACTTTCGAGCGGTCGATGATCAAGGTCGTACCAGCGATTCCGCTTCGGTGACTTGGCATCACGACTCACTTGCGCAGGCTAACTTGCAGTCCAATGTGACCGAGGTGTTCGGTGGTTATCGTTATTCGTACACGGTGACTGCGGCCGAACCCATCTCACGTCGACTCGATCAGGTCATGCTCCCGATTCCGTCAAATGTAGCCGCCCAACAGATCGCCATTCCGCCTGACTGGAAGTTCGATCCGACGTCACCGTCCTCCGTGTTGCGACTAATTCCGATCGATGGGATCGGGATCACTCGCGGCGAAAGCTTCACATTCAGTTTCGTCACCGAAACACCACCGACCCGTTCGAAGGCATCATTAGCGATGGCGGATTTGGGTGTCGGGGGACAGACCGAACTAGTTGACCTGTTCGTCGATGTTCCGCTTCCGCCTGGAACGACCGTAAGTGATGATCGTTATTCGATGACGGCGTCGGAAACCTTGACCATCGACGCTGCGAATGGAGTCTTAGTGAACGACTTGGGGATTGTCGGTGGCGTGGTCTCGGCTTCCAACGAAACCCGATGGGGAGCGGACATCAATCTCTCCAGTGATGGTTCATTGGTAGTGATCCCAGGTGACCTCTATCAAGGGCTGGCGTTACACGAATCGATCATCGATACGTTCACCTACACCGTCACCGATTCCGAATCGATCCAACACGCCGCAACCGTCTGGATCGAAGTAAACGGCCAGAACGATGCTCCCATCGCCGTCGCGGACTTGGCGACCGCCGGTTCACCGGTCCAGCGAACGCGAGCCGATTCGCAACTCACACTCGATCTCGGTCAATGGATCGACAATGATCAAGACCCCGATGTCAACGACCGCTTAGAAGTCGTTGAAATTGAATCGGTCAGTCAGCGAGGTGCCGCGATCACCTTCAATGCCGGCGCGTTTGTTTACGATCCTTCGACAGTCACCGCGTTTGAATCGTTGAACGCCGGAGAGTCTCTGGTCGACAAGTTGACCTACACCGTCGCCGATCCGTGGGGAGCAACGAGTACAACGACTGCCGACATCATCGTGCAAAGTGCAGTCAATGTGGCGCCCGTTGCGATCGATCATATGATATCGATCCGAGAAGACGGCTTTGTCGAAGATGTTGACACCGTCAATTTGCTCGACGGTACGGTTGATCCGGATGCTTTGCCGGACGATCCAGCACTTCGAGTTGTCGAAACAACGGTTATCAGCGTTCTCGGGGCGACGGTCTCTCTGCGGTCCGACGGGACGTTTGAGTATGACGCCCAGGGGATCGCAGAGATCGAGTCACTGACGATGGGAGAATTGATTGACGACTCATTCCCATTTCAAGTCACCGATGGATGGGACGTTTCGCCGATTCGATCGGTCGCATTGTCTGTGTCTGGACTGAACACCGCCCCAATCGCGGTCAGCGATCACTACGAATCAGTGCTGGCAAACGCCTTGCTGTCGACGAATGTGACGACCGGACTATTGGCAAACGACATCGATGTCGATTCGGCGGACTTGATCGTCGATCCGAGTCGAACCGATGCGACATCACAACTTGGAGCCATCGTGACGGTGCGTCCCGATGGGACATTCGATTATGATCCAGCAAGCGATTTCTTCACCGGCTTGTCCGAAGGTGAAACTGCGATCGATACGTGGTCTTATGTCGTGATCGATGGCGATGGCCTGGAGTCGACTGCGACGGTGACGGTCGAAGTCATCGGAGTGGATGATGCACCGATTGTCGGCTCCGACGGGATCGAACGAGGCTATTGGGCGGTCGCTTCTCAAACGATCGAAGTGCCTGCCGAGTCTGGTTTACTGACCAACGACCAAGATCCCGATTCGACAAGCGGTCATTCGAATTTGGTCGCAACGTTTGATGGGTACAGCCAATACGGTGCGCGGGTGATCGTCGATGCCGACGGAGGTTTTAGCTATGACCCCACGGTCAGTGTCGCGTTAGCACAGTTCAAAGCCGATGGGATCGACGTCGTCGACACGTTCACCTATTCGGTCACCGAATCACCAATTGGAAACGAATCAGTCGGTGCGGGGGCGTTGGCGCAGCAGACCTTAACCGCCGGTAGCGCACCAACCGCCAGCAGTGAAGGCGTCGTGGAAATCGTTGTGCGCAGTGGGCCATCAACCTACAGCTTCGACTTGGTCGCCCAAGGTTTCGATCGAATCGGCGACGGTGTTTCGATCAACAACTATGGGGTCGTTGGATTTTCGGCGACCGAACAAGGCAAAGACAACCTTTACATCTGGACGAAGGACGATGGCATCACGCCGTTGATTCCGGAGACCTTGACGTTTGGTGGCGCCGGCGTCGAGACACCTCCGCGGGCTGACTTTGACTCATCGCCGATGATGCGTTTCAGCGATACGGTTCAGATCAACGATCAAAACGGCGTCTACGCACAACGTCATCTCAATGCCCTCGGAATGACCGGGATCATTGCGTTGGGCGTTCCAGTGCTGCAAACAACCGATCTCGCGTTGACGTATTCGGAACTTTGGAATGCAGAGCGGATCGTCAATCCTCCTCCGCCGCCTCCCCAAGACAACCCTTTCGTCGGCGAATCGAATCCGGAAGATCCCATCGACGCGGCACCGTATGCACCGCCACGACAAATTGCCGTCGGTGACATGGGGCTGGCCAACAGCGGCTTGCGTTGGGGCGATCCGACAATGATGGACCTTCAATTCTTGCAAACGCTTGCGGTCTTGCCCCCAACCTTGGGCACCGCCGCAACAATTCAGACCACGATGGTGCCGCGCGTCTGGACACTCAATCCTAGTTGGTCGAGTGCCTACTTTACTCCCGTCAATCCACTCTGGAATGCGTTTCAGCATCCCGATGCCGTCGACGCGGCGGTACTTCGGTCGGTTGCGATTTCGACGTCACTGGTTCCGATCTACGTGGACCAATTTTATGTGACACCTTTCGTTTCGATTCATCCAGAATCAAGTTCGGTCAACAATCGTGGCGAAACCGTCTTCATCGCCCAGACCAACAACTCGGAAGTGGACCCGGGGTTGAGCATCGTGACCTTTAGTCGCGAGCGGGCGCAACCTTACGTCAACATCCCGATCGATGCACCGATCAAGAACATTCAGTTGTCCGACAACGGCTGGGCGGCCTACGTCGAAGCAGGCGAAGTCAAAGCCGTGTCGATCGACGGCGTGGTCAAAACCTTTGGCATGGCAGCGATCGGTGACGAAGTCTCGATCAGTGACACCGGAGTGATCGCGGCGATCGCCGATGGCCCACTCGGTCGCGGAGTCTACGCGATCGATGCCGAAAGTGGTCGCTGGGTCAAGGTCGTTGGTGAGTCACAAGACGGTGTCGTGGATTCCAATGAAATCGATCTCGACGGTGTCGACATCGGCGGCATCGCGACGCTTTTGGATGGACCGATCGGCATCAACGGTTCGGTCAGTGTCAGTGAAAACGATCGTGGACCGGCGGCCGACCAGAGTGGTGAAACCAATTCCCAAAACAGTGACGGATCTGTCAGCGGGTTGGTGCAATCGATCGCCTCGGCAAAGGAGCCCCCCTCCGGTGCACCGTACTTCACAGTCACGTTTATGGCGGCCGATGGAGAAGGACGTCAGGGGCTGCACTCCGCACGTTTTGTCTTTCCGGCCGACAGTAGTAGCGATGTCGTTCCGGCAGCGTTCTTTCAAGGTCACGCAAAGGTCGTTGACATCGGTGAAGTCTTGCCAGGTATTGGAAAGATCGACGAGGTTCAGGGATTCGATCTCGTCAACAATGCCGGACAAATCGCGTTTTCGACCGGTGATAAAGTCGTCGTCGCGACTCCGCCCGTGTTCGCAACTGGTGAAGTGATCTACGCATTGGAAGGTCGATCGTTGGGCGAGAACTCGACCTTTACCCGCGACGATGGTGCCGCCGTCGCATCGTTCGTTGCCGGCGATCCAAACTCCACCGCCGAACAATTCACCGCGACGATTGATTTCGGAGATGGCACGTCCGCAGAAGGAGCCATTCGATCGCTCGGCGGAATGATGTTCGAAGTCATTGCCGACCATGCCTACCAACGCGAAGGTCCCTATGTAATCACCGTTCAGATCACCGACACCAAGAACGGTTCCGGTGGCTTGGCCACCACACTGGCAAACGTGATCAATGTCAAGTCGGAAGAAAATTTGGAACGGCTAGCGCTGACCGACAGCGATGGGAATTCCATGCCACCACGGATCCAAAGTTTTGCATCACCACTCACTGAATCGGATCAATCAAACAGCGGGCAATCGGGCGCGAGCAGCTCATCGGCAGGCGGTGCCGCAGTCACGTCGTTGGGATTGAAAACAGTTGTCGCGATCGACCGCTCGGCAGGAACCTTCGAAGTCGTCTCACTGGGAACCGCCGGATTCTCCTATGCGTTCGGCTACGAAACGGCTGGAAGTGATGGGCAAGGACAACCCAATGCCAGCCAGCAGGGCGATGGTGCGGGAATCAACGTCCGCAAAGTCCTCGCCCGTGGAAGTATCGATGCCGTCAGTTTTTCTCCCGGGGCCTTTCAGGTTGCCGAGTATGAAACTGCGTTTGACGGGGAAGTAGAAATGACGTCGACCACGCAGTCCAACTCGTATGCGCAAATCGCCGTCACGACGTCACAGTTGCGATCACAGTTTGTCGACGAGAAAACCTGGCACGAGGGACAGTTCGATTGGACACTGCAATCTCACAAGGAATCGGAATACCTCACTACCGGAGAACGTGTGGTCGACGGCGACCTGATGGGGCAACTCGATGCGATGATCGGCGGCGGTGGCATGTCCTACGTCGGCAGTTTCGTCATGGCAGGAACCCAGACGGTTGAAGAAACTCTCCGTGAATTTGGCAGCCATGATCAAGCCACTCGTGACTTGCAGATCACGACCGTTGCGACGATGCACCATTCCGGCGGTCGGCAAAACTTTGCATTCGACGATGTGGCGCAGTCCACATCACTGTTCCATTCCAGCGGCTCTGTTTCGTCAGGCGGGGCGTACGACCTCACAATCACGACCGACGTGACCAGCCAGATCATTGACCGCCGACACTCCAGCGGTCCGGCGACATCGGCGACCACCGGTTCAACGAATTCTGTCACGACGTCAAGTAAGTCGGGAAATCTATCCACCGGTGACTTCAGCCTCTCCCAGCAAATCAACACATCGTCGGCTCAAACGGTGATCGAAACGAACCAGGGGCGAACGAGTCAGACGACTATCGAGAGTCTGTCGAATTCAACCTTGACCGGCAGCGGAAACGATGAAAGCGGTCAATTTGTCTTCGTGGTTTCCGGCATCGACGATTCGGCCGTTGAAACCACGGTGACTCATCAAGTCGACGCGGACTACGTCATGGTGACCCATTCGTCCAGCCATGCCGAAACCGTCGTTGACCAATCAGGAAATCTCTATTCCGGGGACTACAACTACCTCGAAACATCAACCAGCGAATTTCAAACGGATACCGAAACGACGAATGGACCTGCACGAACCTCGATCGAATCGGAAGGACAAGCGATCGGTGAAAAACAGACGGTTGGGAACAAAAAGTCTGGCGAATTTCAGCTGAAACAAGAATCCGAATCAACCAGTACTTCGACCAGCGTCGCCATCAACCAGTCCTCGAGAACCGAATCCACGACTCAATCCACCGCGGTCTCGGAATCAGAAAAACGAGGGAATGCCCAAACCGGCGTCTACCAGTTTTCCGGCTACTCGTTTGGTGTTAACGAATCCGATCAAGTTTCGACCAACACCGCTGACAACGGCGTCATCGATCGTTCAACACAACACGACGTCCGTCGGAGCGAGTCGACCTATTCGGGAAGCGGAAATTCTAAAACCGGTCGGATCGAAAAGGAGGAACTCAATGCAATTGAGCTCACTTCGCAAACCACCGGCACTAACCAGACTCGATCAGCGCAGCGTGAGTCAGAGTCGATCTCGGAATCGGTTGTTCGCTCCGTGTCCAATACGTTGCTCGGAACGTTTCAATCTGACTCCGAAAAGCAAATCCAATCGTCAGTCCATGTGACGGAGTCGAACCAAGGTCATTCTCTTAATAGCGTGACTCGGACCAACGCTTCGTCAAGAACCGAAAGCGAAGGGGATCGTCTGACTGGAAAGACAACCAGTCGATCGCGATCAACGTCCACCGCAAATTCACAGTCGACCGTGACGATCGATCAGCAAACCACGTCGAAGTCTGGAAATTCGATCAGCCGAACGCTCGTCGAACAAAAGGCAAACTCGGTGACGGGAGCCAACGAGTCAACCTCCAAAGCAACGACGGAGTTTCGACAACAAAGCCACACATCGAATCAAACTTCGATGTCCTGGGAAGTTTCCGACGGCACTTCGACGACAGAATCCCAACAAACCGGCAACCAGCTAAGCGGGGACCAGACGGTTGCGACCACGACTGAAACGACAACCCGGGCGCTGGCAACCACTCTCAACGGTCAACACCCGACGCCTCTGAAAGAAGACTGGGAACTTACAATCGAACCGGGGCCGACAGAGCAGACCATCGCCGGCGGACTGACGCTAACGATTGATGCCGGGACCGTCGTGTCGCTTGACAATCAATCGGCATCAATCTCCGAGTCTCATTCGGTTGCGACCTCATCAACCACAGCCAATTCAATTGACGGCCAGTTCGAAACCGTTGCGACCAACACCGTATCTGCCCAGGTGTTGTCGCGGCGGACTCAACAGACCTCTCATACACAAAGCGAGCAAACGACCAACTCCGTCACTGAATCAACGACCAGCGGGAACTCAGTCACCGGTCAATCGCAAGTTGCTTCTATTCAACAATCTGAATCATCAAGTCAATCGACGACGACCAATCAAAGTCTGACTCGCAATCAGCAATCAAGCTCTGAATCCACCAATGAGTCAACGACCAGTGGCAACGCAGTTTCAGGGCTGTTCAGTTCGCAAACGATCGTCTCTTCAGCCACGCAATCGACGACCCAGCTTGAAAATCAAACCACCACTCAAACCGGGACCACGGAAACTCTGTCGCAATCGACAACCGAATCGTCCACCAACCGGATCACCGGTGCAAGCCAATCGAATCAGGTAACGACATCGACCAGTGAGTCACAATCAGAAACCAACAACCAATCCAAGACCACTCTGCAAACGTCAAATTCGACCACGACGGCAACGCTGGTGAGCACCGGCAATTCGAACAACGGAACCTTCAGCGAATCCCGTTCAGCATCCAGCTTAATTTCTAAGACACTCGATCAGTCTGTGGGAAGTCGCCGAATCACCGGCTCGGAAGCGATCCAATCAAGCATCACTAGTCAGTCGGATGGGAACTCCGTTTCCGGCGTTTACTCCACCGATGAATCGCTTACACAATCATCAATCGCGTCGCAGAGCGAATCGGCACAAACGCTCTCGATCGCAACCGAGTCACAAACCGAGGTCGCAACGACAACGCAGAAGTCAGGGAACTCCGTACTGGGCAACTATACGGAATCTTGGACAACATCCAGCGAATCGGATGAAACACAACTCGTAACCAATCAAACGCGCCGGACTGAATTGACCTCCGCCGGGTCGTCCGATCGTTCGGGAACAGTGACGGGAAACTTGTTGAGCGGCGACTACTCGCGGAATGAATCGGAACAAACACAATCCGTCCGTTCCGATTCGACAATCAACGGACCATTGATCGTTGCCGCTTCGATCGAACTGAACACTGAATCGAGCACTCAGACGGAGGGCAATTCGGTGACGGGGATCTCGAAAACAACGACAAACTTTACAGAGTCTTCGATTCAAAATGACACTTCGACGATCGAGTCCGAATCGAATGTGGTCCAAGTAATAGACACAACCACCGGGACGATGGTGCAATCGAATCAAGAGATCATCGGGACATACAACATCGAATCAAGCACCTCGATTCAGACACTGCGTACCACACAGAAGGAAAATCAAACTGAGTCAGTTTCAAATACGACCGAGGTTTCGATTACCAACGCAACAACCGAAACTGGCAACAAGATCGAAGGGACGTTTTTACGCGACACCGAAACAACCACCGAGTCCGAAACCAACGAAACGATTTCCAATCTGAACTCGACGACTACCGTTGTCGGCACGAAATTGATCGTCGCTGCAGAATCACTTCACGGCAATTTGATCGACGGAAACCGATCGGGCGAATCGCTTTCAACAACCACCGGGATGCTGGATTCGACCTTCGTCAACCAGGCACTGACGGCGCGATCAACGATCGACGAAAAAATCACTGTTGAATCCGAGTTCGAAGGCAACGTGGTCGAGGGAACGTCCGTCTCGACCACCGTCAATCAAGGGGCTCGAACCCGGGACGAGACGGTCGACAACGGAACATTGGACGCATCGATCGAGGAAATCACGCAATTCCAGTCCGTCGCCGAGCGATCCGAAAACGCTTTGACAGGACTCTATACCGAAACGGTCACCGGATCACAGTCTTCGAATCTCACTGGCGATGATATCAACAAAACCCTGAAAGTTGATTACCAAACGGAGGAAGCGACCGTCTATCAAAACGCTTCCGAAGGCAACCAAGTCAGCGGGCATTTTTCCAGCCAGTCTCAATCGGAAACCACACGCTCGCAAACGTCGACACGAATCAACGGCCCCTTGACCAGCCAAGTTGAACTGACCAGCGACGAACAGATGGAAGAATTCATCAGCGGCAATACCATCACGGGAAACAGCGATTCAGAACTGTCGATCGACACCACGTCAACGATTAATCAGACCGATTTGAATCAGACATTGACTGTCACCATCGTCGAACAATCCGTCAGCGAGTCGGAAACGGAATCGAGCAACCACCGCTATCTGGGCACTTTCACGACCGAAACAACAGGGACTCAAACGACGTCTCGAAACGAAGTCAGCGTGAACCAAGGTTACCAGTCGCAGGTATCGTCGACCTTGACCTCGGCAACCCAGTCTCACTCGTCCGGCAACACCTTGACTGGGGACTCTACCGTTTCGGAAAGCGGATCATCAACTGAAGCGGTGAACGCGGAAAGCAGTGTGGAATCCGAGACGATCGAAGAATCCACCACCCACGAAACAACGTGGACTTCCGAGCGGTCCGGCAATCAAATTTCGGGGATCTTCGCGTCCGAGTCGCAGCGTTCGGTTGAGTCCAATTCTTCACAGCGACTGGAAAACCAAACACTCGTTGTTGTATCACAATCGACCAATGCCAGCTCAACGAGCAACAGCGAAACGGGGAATGATGTCTCCGGTGATTACACCTTACATTCGGTGACAAACTCGGCCGGTGAAACAACCTCGCAGGACACCAATCAAGTATTGGTGGTCGATTCAACGTTCTCAGTCGCATCGCAAATCGAAACCGACGAATCAGGAAACGCGATCTCTGGAACCTACGCCAGGACCACGTCGCAAACATCAACTGCCGAGTCGACCGAATCCAACCAGATTGGCCCGGTGTCAACCTTACAGACAACCGATGCAAGCAGCATGACAAGCTCATCGCTGGGGGATCACATCACGGGCGAGTTTACCGCCAGTTCAAGGTCGACCACCGCATCGACTGCCAGTGAGACCTTCGCCTACTTGGATTTATCCTCGTCGGCAACGTCAAGTTCGACATCGGAAACGGAGGCAACTTCGTCGGGCAATGAAATTTCTGGAATGCTGCTCGCCACCAGCGAAACGGTAACCAGCATCGCCGGAACTTCACAAGAGAACAATCAAGACACCGTCTTTGTCGATTCCGCCTATACATCTTCGTCGACATCCGAAGTCAGCGAACAGTCCAATGCCGTCACCGGTTCCTATACAACAGAAACGTTCGTGACGAGCAACGAATCGACGAGCGAATCCAGTCGCAACCAGACGCTCGAGATCGAGTCGATGGGGGCAATGACAACGACAAGCGAAAGCGAACGGATTGGCAATCGAGTCACAGGACAGTTTCAGCAAACCGGCGAGACAACCTCACAGCAGACACTTGAAACAACCAACACCAATCAAACACTGACCACGGTCATTGACGTCGATGTCGAATCGAATCATCAATCGACTTCAACCGGCAATGATCTAACGGGAACCTCACAGTCACAATCGACTTCGTCGACAACGACGACAACGGATCAACGATCGACCAATCAATCATTGACGATTCACACCGTCGTGATGTCGACCGCCCAGACGGTAGCCGATGCCAGCGAAAATGCGATCACGGGGATTTACCAATCGGAATCCTCTGATAATTCCACGTCTTCACTTGAGGAAACACAAACCAATCAAACCGTGACGGAGCAACTTCAACAATCCACGTCGACTTCTGCGACGACCGCTGCGTCCGGGAATTTTCTAACCGGTGATTATGAATCATCGTCGTCGCAAACTTCTAATCTGCAGTCGTCAGGATCCAGTGAAAATCAGACGTCGTTGGTCAGCACGACCGATCAGACGGAAAGCTTCACTTTGAACGTCAACGAAACCGGAAACACGCGGTTTCAAACCTATTTGACGGACGCCGAATCAACTCGACAAACGACGACGGTTCAGGAATCGAGCAACCAAACCCAGGCGACCTTGGCAAACCTGACGGTGACCGAACAATCACAGTCAACGCGTTCTGGAAATCGAGTCAGCGGTGACTACACCGAGGACGTCACCCGATCGTCCACATCGTCCAGCACGGGACAATCGACCAACCAGACACAAGCATCCGGCCACGCCTCAACCGAGACGGTCGACGAAGTGTTCCGGGACATCGGCAACGATCTCACGGGGTTGTACTCATCAACATCAAACAGCACGTCAACCTCCTCAAGCGAATCAACTGAGACGAACACCGATCGCAGCGTCACGGCCATAAACTCATCTACGGCATCGATCGACAACGAACGCAGCGGAAATACGATCAGCGGTGTTTTCTCGGAGAACGTTCAGTCGTCTTTTCAGTCGAATCTTGAGCAAACGGGAATGATCGCCGACCGGTCGTTTACTCTCGAAGAATCATCCTCCGGATCCACCGTCGCTAATACATACGGCAACGAGGTTACTACCGACACAACAACGACGACAGAATTCGATGGCGATTCCAGCTTGACCAAACAGGTGACTTACACCGATGGAAGTGATTCAAAGCAGATTTTGCTTTCTAGTGAGGGGCAATCGACAGCTAGCAGCAATGCGATCACTGGAATCTATCAACATCACTCGTCATTGTCGGATGTAAGCGACATCACCGAGTCAGGCACACGATCGGAAACTTATACCGCAATCGCTCGTTTGGAAACGTCGCATTCGTTTGCCGAAGAAGGCAACTCTATCACGGGAACGTTTGAAAACAGCAGCACCAGTGAAACCGAAACAGAGGCCACTCGGTCGGTGAAAGATGCCACAGGCAATGAACTCTCAATTAACCAATCATTTGATCAACAAACCAGCGTTGATCGGCAAGGCAATCATGTGACCGGTGTTTACTCCAGTGATGAACAAGTCACCGCGGGTGAGTCAACAACGCAAACGATTGTCCCATCTGACCACGCACGCCAAACCACCGTCGTGAACATGATTCAGTCTCAGTCGACAACGGAGACCGATGGAAATGCGATTACAGGCAGCCTGTCGTCGGTATCACAAGCGACGATGGAGGCTACGTTGTCCCAGGATGGAATTATCGATTCAGCGACCGTCGATTATGATTCGATCGCTAGCGATCAGGTCACAGCAAACAGCAATGGGAATCTCATCACCGGTGTCCTGCAAACAACAGCGAACGCGACCCAAAGCTATTCGTTTTCGCATGTCATCGATCGAGGGATCGATGGACGAAGTGAGCTTAGCGGAAACGGAACGAAAATTAGTCAATCGACGACCGACCAAAATGCATTGACCGGGGAAGCTGCCTATTCATCCAGTGGCACAGATACCTACCAATTGATCCAGGTCGGGGAAGACACTAGCGGACTGTTTGAAACAAATTTGACCGGGACCGATCAGTTCACTGAGACGGAATCTAGCAACAGCCAAACCGGCACATTCGAGCGGCGTGTCGACTTAACGGGCGATGTCACTGGGACGCTAACGACCAGTAGCGGAACGACTCCGATAACGGAGGCAATCGATCGAGTTGTCTCGCAAGAGGGTAACCACATCGACGGTGACATCGAGTTCAACGCCTCTGGGGCAAGTCGCTACGATTCGCTGATCGATTTTGTGGACACCTCCGATGCGACAGCTGGAATACCGGGTAATCTCGATCACTCCGCCACCGGTGCCCCGTTGATGTTTGGTCGACCACCGGCCATC
The DNA here is from genome assembly GCF_008312935.1 of Roseiconus lacunae. Classification (NCBI taxonomy): domain Bacteria; kingdom Pseudomonadati; phylum Planctomycetota; class Planctomycetia; order Pirellulales; family Pirellulaceae; genus Roseiconus; species Roseiconus lacunae. Next base: position 351,507 of record NZ_VSZO01000010.1, read on the forward strand.
CCGACCGGGGGATCCGAAGAAACGGTGAGCACGGCGTCGGCGTCACCGATCGCCTCTACGGCGATCTCCGCCATGTCGAGCATGAACATGGCCGCCTTCCGCGGATCGCAAGCGACACCGGTTGCAGGAGTCGCGTTAGGAAGTGAGTGGTCGGGCAGTTCGAGCGTTGATGCCTATTCCATGTTGGGCGATGAGGCTGCTCGAAAGTATTGCTTCCCAGCCGGGACAGAAGTCCTCTTAGCCAACGGCCGAACCAAGTCGATCGAGACAATTGAAATTGGCGATCGAGTTGCATCTCGATCGGTTTGTTCAGCCGATTCGGGTCAGATTGCGAACAAGGGCACCATCGATTTGCACGATCAGATCGCGACAGGAGTTGTTTTTCAAGTCTTTCGCAATGCTCCGTCGACTTTATTGCGACTGACGATCGGTGACAGCGAACTGCTGACGACCGAGGGGCATCCATTTTTTGTTGTGAACCGTTCGGGCACGGATGCCGGCCTACGAGGTTGTTGGACGCTCGCAAAAAATCTCCGCAGCGGTGATCGACTTTTGGACAACGCGGGACACGCCTTGGTGCTCGACGCAATCAAGACCGATGAAGGTGTCGCGCAACCAGTTTATAACTTTGCCGTTGCCGAACGACACAATTATCACGTGCGTTTGCCGGGAACCAATGCGTTTGTCCTCGTGCACAATGATTCGTTCGGTACCTTCACATACGGCAGCGCACTCGTACCGGTCATTCAAGAGGCTTATCAAAGTAGCGGACTCGCCGACGTCGTCGATCTGACCAGTGCGATGGTCGAATCGGTGGTCAATGCCGCTCAGCCGTTGCTCGATGCCGGGGCGGCAGTGGGGCAGTGGATCACGGCCCCGCTAGAGCCGTTCGAAGACGAGATCTCGGCATTTGCGCAAGCCGTCAAGAATGACGTCGTCGGCTTTCTTGATGCTCTTGGGCGCGGGACAGTCCGGACGGTGAACTTCGTTTCCGATGTTGCTAACACGGTGATCATCGGGGCCGGAATGGTGGCGAATTATTGGGTGGGTGAAAGTGCCGGTCAGTGGCTCGTTGATTATGGAAACGATGGATTAGAGAACAACACGGTCTTTGGAGTCCGGGCCGCGACGGTGGCCGCGACAACCGTGTTGATCGTCGCCAGCACGGCCGCGTTGGTGGCCAGTGGTGGCACGGCCGCGCCCGCCGTGATCGGATTGTGGGCCGGTGCGATTGACGTCTATATCCAAGGCGAATTGTCTGGTCACCCGGCGGGGTTCTGGCAAATGATGATGGGAGCCGGACTGGGGGCGATTGTTCCGGCCGGAGCCGTGGCCGGCCTCGCCGGTGGTGCGTTGGGAGCGGCGGTAGCCAGCGAAAACGGCTGGGACATCGCCAACGGTTACACCGCAGGCAGCATGCTCGGTGGATTCTATGGCACCGGCGCGGTCGCGTACGCCCGCAAGGTCGCGTCGTCATCCAAAGGGGCCGCGCTGCGGTACGCCAGCAAAGCGGTCGGCGTCGATGCCAGTGGCGCCGCGGCCGGTTTTGCGTACGGAATGGCGACCGGCCAAGACTTTCAAACCAGTATGCAATACGCGTTTTACGGCCAGATCGCGACTGGGATGACCGGCGCCATGACCGTCAAGTGCTTCGTCGCCGGCACACCGGTCCACATTCCGCAGTCGGGTGCGTCTCTAAGTCAGTGGTCCGCCCAAACGCAGCTGCTTCCATCTCAAGCGAACACTGTTCACGCCGGAGCAATCCCAGCCTGGGCACCGGGCGTGATCATCGCCATCAGCGGAGTTTTGATCCTCCAAACGTTCAACAAGGAACCTCGCGAACGAACGTATCCCCTCACCGATCAATCATTAAACGTAAGGACAACCAATCCGCACTGGGGCATCGAATAGCTACCACGAGAAGCGTTTCTAAACAACGATAAGATCAGCCGCATGACATTAGCCTTGGTTCCCGAGCAATAATCACGGCTAACGCTCGCCGGCGGAAGACTCGCACCCAATCTATCTTCCTCGACATGTTCGACGATCCGGCGGCGAAGACTCCGAGCCACCAGTTACGCAAGCTAGGGACTGTCTTTCGTCAGCCACTTCAGAACGGCGTTCACTACCCCAAAGACAAGTATTCAGCCGACGCAGGTACGGAGAAGGTACATATGAGTGATGCATTCTATGTGAACGTAGAACGAGGAAACTTCAAACGCGTTGCTGCAGATGCCAAAGACATCACGAAGTACCAGTTGACGTCGTCCGACCTATTGGTGGCTCGTAGATCTCTAACCATTGAAGGAGCTGCAAAGCCTTTCATGACCTCAGAAGCCAACGAGTCTCTGATTTACGAATCTTCATTCATTCGCGTGTCACCGGACCCGGAGTTTTTATCCCCGCTCCACTTATTCCATTTTCCATAGAACGATCGTGTCCGTCGCAAGTTCGTTAATCCGTTTATCACTCAATCAACAATATCGGGGATCAATCAGACGAACCTGGGCAGGTTGCCAACGCGCTGCCCACCGATCCGATTGCCACGCAGTTTTGAGCAGCGTATTGGAACATTCGCGATCATTCGAGAGAGAATAATCGGAATGGAAAAGGCAAATGAAAACCTGTTTGCTTCACTCCAACAACGAGCATTTCGAGTTGAACTGTGATGACGGAGGGCACCCGATGAGCGGCTTTGATTTCCTATCCACCGAGTGGAAAGACTTTCACTCACCGGCTCTGATTAGTGTCCCATTGGTGCCGATCAGTGCTCCCAATTCCCAACCACTAATAAAGCTCGCGGGGCGACAAGCATGTTAAAACAAGAAGGTTACGATCTAATGGGAGCGGCATTCGAGGTGTACAACGTGCTGGGATATGGCATGGCGGAGGAGATCTACCAGCAAAGCCTCGAGATCGAACTCGGCCTCCGCAAGATCCCCTTCCTCAGCAAAGCTGAACACCAGGTCAAATACAAGGACCAGCTGCTGACGACCGTCTATCGTCCTGACTTGCTGGTTTTCAACGAAATCGTCGTTGAATTGAAAGCGACCAAAGCTCTTGCCCCGGAACACGAAGCCCAACTATTCAATTACATGCGAATCAGCAAGATGAGGGTCGGGTACTTGATCAACTACGGATCGTCAGGGGAACTGGAATGGAAACGAATCGTTTTGTAGGGAGGAGGAGGGAAAACCACTAATCTTCACTGATCGAACACTAATGGCCTGGCTGGTCTGCTCGTCTGGATTAGTGTTCCATTAGTGCAGATTAGTGTTCAAGAAATCACCATGAGCAACTTTGATTTCCTGTCCGCCGAATGGAACGACATCCGCGAAACGGCCACGAAAGCCGAGCCGACAGCGATTCCCAACCCGCGACGCCCTGCTTCTACGCTCGTCAGGCTTTGGAATTGGCAGTCGCGCGCAAGCCTTCGACATCGTCTTGGGCGGAGCAGCCAACGGCCATGGCAAAAATACGTTCACGAATCAATTCGTTGATGCGGTATCGAATGCGATCTGAGCGTCTCGGGTCGCGAATGTCTTTGGAAATCGCATCGAACAGCCGAAACTGATGTTCGGTCTCGCGAAGCAAGATGACTGTACGACTCAATCAAAACGTCACATACAATCCTTTTCTGGAGTTTGCAGCGTCTTCCAATAAGTCAACCGCTTCACTTAGTTCTTCGCTCGGATGCATTTTTCGAATGCATTTCCAGACTGGCAAGACTCTCCTGAACTCGTTCCGCAATCTGGAAATAGGAACCTGCTTTTCCAGGATCAAATGGTTCCGATGCAGGCCCAATCGTCAAACCACGAATCGGTGAGATTGGAATCTCGCCGAGGCTTGCGAGTAGTTCCTGGACAACATTCCAAGACGAACCAAGGCCAATGTCTTTTTGGGGAGAATAGTAACGAGTTAAGGAAAAGTCTCCATATTGGTGTGCATCTTCGATTTCGATCATTCTCTTACAGTCATCATCAAGCGGTTCGCCTTCATACGGATCAGACAAAGACTCTTTGTTGTTGCTAATGAACGAAAGCAATGCATCACAGTCACCCGTAGTCAATGCTACTTCCAGCGTCATTCGGAGTTCTTGCTCAAACGATTCGTAGTCAAAAATGAATGCTTTGTGTTCCATGTTTTCCAACTGCTATGGTAAGAATTCATCAGACGTGTGCAGGTCTGTGTGTAAAGCCTCACTCGTTTTTGGAGAGTACCGCTGAATTCCATTCCTACTCGACAGTTGTCGCTCTTTCCATCGAAACACTTCGATACCCCTTGCAACTTCGGGCGATCACTTATGGAACGACATTGAGACAACGCCTATTTGTTTTCCGACAACAAAGGGGCATCGCTATCGCGAACCTGCCAGGACGCCTCAAATGTGTCCTTGAAGGGCGAACGCCAATCCTTTGAGTTTGGATCAATCTTTGCTTGGATTTCTTCCCCAAACTTCCAGTCGAACTCAATTTCCATTTGCAGTTTTGAACTTGATGGAGCAAGAGGCGGATTCACCAACCGTATCGCACTGGGGACATGCAACTCATTTTTCTGCAACCAGTCGACCTCAAGAATGCTCTCAGTCTTCTTTTGCCCACGCAAAACAATTGATCGAACGACTTTGATAGGGAAGTAGTCGCATTGCTTGCTAAAGAGTATCTCCATAGAGAGAGGAAAATTTGACTCAAGACTGAATTTAGCTGTGATGTCTCTGTCTTTGGTAAAAGTGCATTCCAATAGCTCGGCTTTATCGCTCATTAAAAATTCACTTCCACTCGAACTATTGACATCCGACCAGTATGAATAACCGTGAGTCGTTCGTAGCAGGTGCCTCAGCGGTTGTGGCACCGACAGGAATAGCCTGTCCTGCTTCCAGTAGTCCTCGTTGTTCTTCCATTCTTCGCTCGCAATATCGATCGTTACATCACTTTCCAAGCTAGGACGGTACGACGACCTCCCGTCATAACGCAGGAACTGCTTCCACGATTCGATGTACCTCCCAGTTGCATGGCTAACCACAATGCTGCTAGCGTCCAATCGGCGCGCATTTGATTCATGCACGCTGAGGAACCACCGATCCGAAACCGACGTGGCACCTCTTTTGTCACGAACCTGAATGCCTTTCCCAAGAAATGCAAATTTCGACTTGTAAATTTGATCTTGGTTGACTTGGTAGTCTGCCAGCAAGTCAACTAAGCGTCCCGTTTTATCCGGGTCAGTTTCGCACATCGCGCTTGCCGAAAACCGGCACACGATGATCAGGCATAGCGCTATGATTCTCATGGTCGAACTCTTAATAGGGATTGAAGTTCTGTCGCTCCCACAGAGAGAGCGTGTTCTCCCACCATCCTCTCTGCCAATCGAATTTTAACAAGAATTCAGCTCGTCTTTGCCGCAAAATTTCTACAGTGGACGATGCCGCCGAGCCGGATCTCTGCACACTCAAAAAATGCGTGATGTTGGTGGCCACCGACCAATAGCCGAACTGGGAATTCACCATCGTGCACCACCCCGTAATTGATGGTCGATGCAGGCTTGGATCATAGGGGTTGCTTCATCCCTGGATAAAATGGCGGAATTCATAAACCTCTCGGATGGACCTTCTTTTCACTCCAACAACGAGCATTCCGAGTCGAACTGTGATGATGGAGGGCACCCGATGAGCAGCTTTGATTTCCTATCCACCGAGTGGAAAGACTTTCACTCACCGGCTCTGATTAGTGTCCCATTGGTGCCGATCAGTGCTCCCAATTCCCAACCACTAATAAAGCTCGCGGGGCGACAAGCATGTTAAAACAAGAAGGTTACGATCTAATGGGAGCGGCATTCGAGGTGTACAACGTGCTGGGATATGGCATGGCGGAGGAGATCTACCAGCAAAGCCTCGAGATCGAACTCGGCCTCCGCAAGATCCCCTTCCTCAGCAAAGCTGAAATCCAAGTCAAATACAAGGACCAGCTGCTGACGACCGTCTATCGACCTGACTTGCTGGTTTTCAACGAAATCGTCGTTGAATTGAAAGCGACCAAAGCTCTTGCCCCGGAACACCAAGCCCAACTATTCAATTACATGTGAATCAGCAAGATGAGGGTCGGGTACTTGATCAACTACGGATCGTCAGGGGAACTGGAATGGAAACGAATCGTTTTGTAGGGAGGAGGAGGGAAAACCACTAATCTTCACTGATCGAACACTAATGGCCTGGCTGGTCTGCTCGTCTGGATTAGTGTTCCATTAGTGCAGATTAGTGTTCAAGAAATCACCATGAGCAACTTTGATTTCCTGTCCGCCGAATGGAACGACATCCGCGAAACGGCCACGAAAGCCGAGCCAACAGCGATTCCCGATCCTCGCACGTCATGCTTCTACGCTCGCCAGGCTTTGGAATTGGCGGTCGCTTGGGCGTACATGGAGATATGATCATTCCTTCAAAACACCGCTGGTGACGCTGATACAGCTCTCCATCTTGCGCGGCGTTTCTCCTTTAGGGAGAATCCTGCCAAACCCACGAGCCTCCTGGGTTAACCGCGTTCGCCACCTATTTAAGGGGTTTGTCGGAATCGGTGTCGAAGTATTTCACGGGAATTGCAGGCGCCTGTCGTCGGCGTGCCAGTTCCGAGAACGCGATATAGCGTCGATTCAACTGATCTGTCTTCGAGTCGAATTCTTCATCCGATGACTCTTCGACTTCAAGCCAATCTTCAGCGAATTGATTGATCGTCACTTGAATCGTGCATTCACCAATTCGTTGCTCCCCCGCCTCGCCAACCCCGAAGCAGATCAGCCGTCCCGAATCAGCCCATAATTCAACACGAAGGTAATCAATGCGTTCGCCATCAAAGCATGCCGCTACCTTTGTCCAAAATCCCTCAAGGCAAGATTTAATATTCGAGGCTTCGCTCGAGTTAATCGTTGCTGAATAGATCGAGTGACGCCCCGAATTTTTAGTGTCAAAATCCATTGTCTTTACCTCAGTGAAGCATGCTCTCACTTCTTTCCAATCCATTGCGAAGGCGGTTCACGTAGCCACGCAATAAGTCAGCGTATTGTGCATCCGAAAGTCCCGGATTGTTGACCAACAACTCATCTAGTTTCCGTATGATTGCACTGTTGTATTTCGGATGTGACCCCAGATGCTGTGTTCGAGCGAGACTAATGCCATTTTCGACCCCGTTGATGTTGAAGCCGCCTCTTGCCGCACGTTGAATTAATTCATGGCTGCGGGTTTGCCACGGAATGATGTGATGTGCTTGGTTTGGGGCGGAACTTCCTAGGGCACTACGAAGCCTCGCACGGGCGCGATTGTGGCTGATTCCTAGCTGCTCTGAGAAATCGGTGACATCCTTGAGGGCATGCGTGCCGACTGGAGCAGCGGCTTTCGGAGAATGCAGTAACTCATCGTACGCATCGCGATAGACGACGTTGCCGTTGACTTCGTATAGATTGTGGGCGAGCACGCCTTGTTGCCCCACGAAGTAAACGTGCTCACCGTAGACTTCGAGGTTGTAGACGACTTGTGGGCCGGGTCTGGGTAATCGCCCCTCGATGCGTTTGGTCTCGCCCGAATGGGTCTGAACTCGCTCGCCGATTGCCATCTGGCCAATGGGAATGAACCGCTGGCGATCGATGCTCCAAAAGAGATGATTGTCGGTGACGCCGATCGGTTTGCTTTCGCCTTCAAATACAACGTCTAAGATTGGCGTCGTCGATCGATGCGCAAACGTCGCGGTGACCGGCTGCCCTTCGCCTGAACGGATCGGCGGACACGGATTGACCGCCCTGACGAAGGCCGTCCCTGACGCACCCATTTCCGGTAGGTCCACCTGCACCGTCACACCGGGAAAATCGTCGTCGGTGGTTTGGCGTTGAGCCAATGTCAGCGCGATACCGCGAAAGACTGGGCGCAGCGGCGAGAATGGAACAGAGCAATCTTCTTTCGCTTGTGGCAGATCAAGCTCAAGAAGGTGCCACGATTGCTTTTCACCGATTTGCGAGGTCGCTCCGAAATCGGGGCAGGCTCCGCTGAGGTTCCAGTTGTCTGTGGCAAATGAAACACGCCCCAGAACCCAGGACTCGGGGCGCAGCAGCTCGATGTTGACTTTCGATCCGTCCGGCTTGGACATGATCAGACTGAGGTGCAGCCAGTCGGTCCAATCGGGATCATGCCAGTGCTGGCGTTCGGCGTCAGAGACTTCTGGGTTCCTTGCCAGGACTCGGTCACCGACGCGGATCTCTTCGATCGGCTTTGTGCTGGCCGACCGAAGCGTTTGGGGCGCTGTGGCGGAGTGCGCGAGCGAAAGAGACGGCTCGTTTAATGTCGGCGATCGCGAAGATTGCCCTGATCTGAGGAAGATCAGAGAGGCGGCAAAGACCAACCCGGCAATACCGAGAAGTCGAGTTCTGCGATAGAAAGCGGCAGTTCCATTCGATGACATAGTGTCATCAAGATAACTTACAGAGAACTCTCGGTGTAAGCTTGATCCGGGAGGCGACCGGCGAAGATGCCTGCTTAGAAGTGACCTCAGTATTTGGTGTTAGCTAGAATTCCGCAAGCGTAGAGACGTTGCGATTTTAGTCAGTGCTATCCTCAGCTCAGAGGACAGAAGCCGGGGCTTCCAGTAGCATTTTCGCCCAAGCGGTATCGTGGATCCCGGGTGGGATCCACGAAGGTCAAGCAAGTCCAATCACCGACGATTTACCTCGCAGGTGGCCGTCAGACGGGCTGTCGCGGGCCCGAAAAGAGTCCTGACACCTTTTTTGGCTACAGGGTGCGGAGGCGGATGTTTTTGAACTCGGCCCACATCGGTTTTCCGGCGTGCAGTTGAAGGCCTAGGAAGCCTTTGGAGAAGGATTTCTCGGGGTGGTTGTCGGTGAAGTCGAGAACCAGTCGGCCGTTGAGGTAGTGGCGGATGCGGTTGCCCTCGGCGATGATCACGACATCGTTCCACTGGTCGACTTTCATCAACTCCTTGAATTCTTCTTTGCTGATCAACGGTTCGCCGATGAGTTCTTTGCCGTCTTTGTTCCAAACCGCTTTTTCACCGACCAAGCAGATTCGTCCACGCGAGCCTTTCTCGTCATAGATGAACGAAGGGACGTTGGGGAAGTCTTCTTCGTTCCGGATCTCGTGCTGATAGCCACGCAGGACCCATTGGTTGGGAGACGATTTCTTGGTGTCGACACGTTGCGATCGGTACTGGATGCCGGAGTTGTTCGATGCGGTGCAGCGGAACGAGAGACGCAGCTCAAAGTCGGCAAGTTCGTCTTTCCAAATCAGGAACGTGTTTCCTTTGGCGACCTTCTCCTTGGTCGTCTCACCATGGATCACGCCGTCACGGACTTCCCAAAGCGTTGGGTCGCCGTCCCAGCCGTCGAGCGACTTGCCGTCAAACAGCACGGTCATGCCGTCTTGTTCGGCGGGGGCGGCGGTAGCGTTGTTCTCGGCCTTGGCAACCGCTCCGGTGGTGACGGTGGAAGCGGCAAAAAGTGAACACAGGATCAGACGACGAAGCATCGCGGATTCTCCGGGAGGGGGGACATGTGGGGCGGGAATTTTAGATCGAAAACCCGCGAAGGCAATCTTCGAGTTGACCTTCGGCCACACAATCTAATCAGATTTCGGCGTTGCGACCACATTTCCGCGGTCGCCTTCTTCCGGTAAACTGGCGAAGATCGACGGAAAGGAGTCCGCCGCGAAGGCTCGCGAGATTCGTGAGCGAGCCAGAAGTCAGAGTTGCCACCTAAATTGAGCCGTATCTATGAGCGATCCGTCTGTTACGGGCGTCGTCCATCTAATCGAAGAAACAAAAACTTACGGAAGCAAAGGGTTTCGAAAGCGTCTGGTCGTCTTGGAGCAAGACAAGGGCAGCTTTACCAATTTTGTCCCGGTCGAGTTCACACGTGATTCGTGCGACAGTGTCGACGAAATGAACGAAGGCGATGAAGTCGAGATCACGTACCGGCTGAACGGTCGGCGGTGGCAAAAGGATGCCAATAGCGAAGTCCGGTTCTTCGTTAATGTCGAAGCGACCTCGTTTCGGATCACCGGAAACGGCAATTCCAGCGACGGTATGGTCGAGCGTGTCAGTGACGCTAACGATGCGTTTGACGCTGCCGGTGAAGAAGACGCGCCCTTCTGATTAAATCGCTTCACTTCCGCGTTCGCCGGTGCGGATGCGGATGCAGTCATCCATCGGGAGGACAAAGATCTTCCCGTCTCCGATCTCGCCGCTTTCTCCACTGCGGCCACCGGCCAAGACCGCTTCGATCGTCGGACGCACGAACTCCTCGTTGACCGCGATTTGCAGCTGCACTTTTCGCAACAAGTTGACGCTGAATTCGGTGCCACGGTAGTTTCCCGTCTGGCCCTTCTGTCGCCCGAACCCTTGGCAATCAAGCACCGTCAGTCGGTGTACATCGACTTCGGTGAGAGCTTCTTTAACGGCGTCAAGCTTGGAAGGCTGGATGATTGCGATGATAAGCTTCACGGAGTGGGGTCCCTCGTTGCTTCGTCTCAGTTGGATTGGGGGAGCGGTCGCATGGCATGCACCGCGGATGTTCGCCGGAAACCGGGTGCCATCCTGCGGCGGTTCGGGCGAAGCCCTCCGGTTTCGTTGTCAATTTCGGAGCATAACCGAGAACCGCCAACGAAACAAAGCCGGGACCACGATTACGGCGGTCACCGGCTTTGCGTCGCGTAGTGATTAAGTCCCGCGAGAAAGCCCAAACTCGGACGAGCGAGGCGGACACTCGCCCGAGCCGGGCCGCTTCTGGCCCAGGCAAGAGCCGAGAAGTTCTCACGATGTTCGGTTGCCCCGCCCCCGGCAAAGAGACTCCGCCGAGAGCGGGGCAGCGGTAGGTAGACTATGAAACAGCTTGTCCGGCCAAGGCGTCTGACGGATAAGCTTGCATGCCGTGCTCGGACACGTCCAAACCTGCTTGCTCTTCTTCAGCACTGACTCGCAGCATGCCAATCGCTTTGAGCACGAAGAACAGGGCACCCATGGTGATGAAGGCCCAAGCACAGATGACGACGGTCGCGATCACTTGAACGGTGATGAACGCTCCAACGGTTTCGATCCCGTCGGGAAGGTCGCCGAAGATCCCGGTGGCGATCCCGCCCCAGACTCCGCACAACCCGTGAACCGGCCATGCCCCAACCGGATCGTCGATCTTGAGCTTGTCGAGCAACACGATTCCCAAAACAACCAGTGCACCACCGATGCCGCCGATGACAAGCGATTCGATTTGCGAAACACGGTCACAGTTTGCGGTGATGGCGACCAAACCACCGAGGACACCGTTGAGGGCCATGGTGAGGTCGGGCTTGCTGAACAGAGCCCAGCCGACGAGCATGGCAACGATGGCTCCCGCTGCTGCGGCGATCGTGGTGGTCAATGCGATGTACGTAGTTGCGGCAGCGTTGGCACCACCGGCGTAGGTCAGTTGGCTACCGGGGTTGAATCCGTACCATCCCACCCACAGGATGAACACACCAAGAGCCGCGAAAGCGATGTTGTGTCCGGGCAATGGAACGCTTTTGCCATCGGCAGTGTAGCGACCGAGCCTCGGCCCAAGAGCGATCGCACCGGCCAAACCGGCGAAACCACCGACAGCGTGGACGACGACGCTTCCCGCGAAGTCTTGAAAGCCCATCTCGGCCAAGAAGCCACCGCCCCATTTCCAGGAGCCACTGATCGGGTAAATGATGCCCGTCAAAATTGCACTGTAGATCAAGTAAGCACCGAACTTCATTCGGCCGGCAACCGCACCGGAAACGATGGTTGCAGCCGTCGCGGCGAAGGCGACTTGGAACAAGAAGTCGGCAGAGTTACTGAAATCACCGCTAGTCGGGTCGTCCGCACCGACAAATGCCGATGGTGCACCCAGGTAGCCGCCCATGATCCATGAGTCCGGGTACACGCCGTCTTCCGGGGCTCCCGGATACATCAACGCGTAACCGATGAACAAGAACAAGATCACACCGACTGAGATATCCATCACGTTCTTCGCGAGGATGTTCACGGTGTTCTTGGCCGAGTTCAACCCGACTTCGACCATCGCGAAGCCTGCCTGCATGAACAAGACCAAGACCGCACAGACGAACATGATCAAGCTGTTGATCGTGTAGTTGTAATCCTGGGCATCGAAGCCAGCAGCGGCTTCTTCCGCGGGGGCCTCTTCGACGGGGACTTCTTCGACAACTTCCGCCGCCGTCTCGGCCGCATCTTGGGCAAACACTTCGGGGCTGTCGAGCCCGATGACTGTGACTGCTGCGACGAGCAGCGCAAGTGGCATCAACCACTTTCCAAGGTGAGTCATTCTTACAATCTCTCTGGTGAATACGGAAAAATGTTGAGCCAACATTCAGTCGGCACGACAACCAGGTGTTCGAAACCGTCAAACTCCTGGCGATGTCGGTCGGCGTATCTCCATCCGGCCTCGCCAAACCGCATCCAAGCAAACGGCACGACTCCGCTCGTCACCTCTCCTGCCCGGGCCATCCATCGGTTCATTTTTGAGTGGAAACTTGGGAATGCGATCGTCCGCTCGATCGACAGCACTACTTGGCACACTGCGAGCCAAAACCCTCAACGCAACCCGAGTGGCGGACGTAAGTTCAGCATTGAACAGACTTTAAAAAAACCAAAAAGAATTCCGAATGCTCTGATCACAGCAGCGAATGGCGGGCAGCCGACTTGATTTGCCTAGAGAGCGCGCAGGTACTTGCCTAGAAGACGAGCATGTGTGCCCGACGTGTAAATTCAGCGTGATTCGGCAAGGTGAAAGAGCCCTTCACTAAACAGACTTAGTGGCAAGCGAGGCTTGTGATGCGCCATAACCAAAAGCCCGATCACCCTCCTGGCAATACCGCCCGAGCCGAGATTCGCTGCGCCGGTGGTGCCGCGACTGGACCGCCGAGTTGATCGCGACCGCTTAGGTCCACCGTCGCAACCACTGCTCAAGAATAAGCAGATTCCAGAGTCGATAGCCGTGATTGTTCTCCATTCGCTCGTGCTGTCCGACCAATCGTTCGACGGACTCACGATTAAAGAAAGGACCAATCTTGGCGTTGTCGGCTAGCAAGGTATCGTGAACCATTGGCTTGAGTTCCTCGCGGAACCACTTGCCAATCGGTATGCCAAATCCCATTTTTCGCCGGTGAAAAATCGAACGCGGGATAAGCTCGCCAAATGCATTTTCGAGCAGCAATTTGCCGCGTTTGCCACGAAATTTAAGCCCGACAGGAAGCGAGCTAGCGAATTCAACGACACGGTGATCGAGCATCGGTTGACGGACCTCTAGGGCATGTGCCATCGATGCGACGTCGACTTTCGTGCACAAGTCACACGGCAGATACGACAGCAGGTCTGTGATCGAGGCTCGTGTGACGACGTCACGCCCTTCACTTTGCTGCCAGACTGTATCGAGAAATTCAAACGGATCTTCGCCCGGTAACTGTTGCACGAAGTCGTCCGAGTAAAGATCGGCACGCATGCGTTCGGGGAAAATTTGCAACCAGTTCAGGTAACGCCGTGCCTCGGGTTGTTCGAGCGCCTCGAAAAACCGCTTCGCTCGCCGGAGAAGTGAATACTGCTTGTTACTGTCCGGGAGTCGCTGAACGAGGCCGATTCCGGGCATCCGGTGAATGGGGAACATTCGTCGCAAGCGAACGCTTAACCAAAGCGCTCTGTAACGCTCGTAACCGGCAAACAATTCGTCACCGCCGTCACCGGAGAGCGCGACGGTGACTTCGCGACGAGTCAGCTCGGACAGGTACCAGGTTGGGACCGCGGACGAATCACCGAAGGGTTCGTCAAAATGCCAGACAAGCTTTTCGATGATCTCGGCACCACTTGGGTCGACTTCGAAGCGTTGGTGATCGGTGCCGAGGTGCGCGGCGACTTTTGCGGCGTGTTCGGTTTCATCAAAATCGGCGACGGGAAAGCCGATACTAAAGGTACGAATCGGTTCGTCGCGTTGGGCTGCGGCGAGGGCGGTGATTAACGACGAGTCGATTCCTCCTGACAAGAAGGCCCCCAGCGGTACATCGCTTTGCAGTCGATAGCGAACCGAATCGGTCAGCAGTTCACGGAGTCGTTCGACCGCCTGATCACGACTGACTGGACGTTCGAGGGTTGGATCAAAATCCCAGTATTTGTGAACGCTTAGGTTGCCCTTTTCGAGCACGAGATAGTGCCCTGGCGGCAATTTGCGAACGCCTTTCCAAATCGTCCCGGGGTAAGGGACGTACTGATAGGTCAGGAATTCATCGATTGCCGCGGGGTCAAGTTCTTCGCAAACACCCTCGACGGCGGCCAGGCATTTCAGTTCGCTTCCAAAGACAAGACGCTGTCCGTCGAACGCATAGTAAACCGGCTTTTGTCCGATGCGATCTCGGGCAAGGATAAGTCGACTTCGGCGCTGGTCCCATAGTCCGATCGCGAACATGCCGTTGAGCTCGGCAAAGCATCCGGTGCCCAAATCTTCATAAAGATGAACGATCGTTTCGCCATCGCCATCGGTCTTGAAGCGATGGCCGTTACCCTCGAGACGGCGGCGGAGCGTTTTGTAGTTGTAGATCTCGCCATTGAAGACCATTTGCAGGCTACCGCCTTCGTTGCCCATCGGTTGGGCAGCGCCGGCAACATCGATGATCGAAAGGCGGCGAAAGCCGAGTGCAACACCGTAGTTTCTCCCCTGCCCGTCGACTTGCCGGGGATCAATCCAATGACCATCATCGTCGGGACCACGATGCATGATCGCATCGGTCATTCGTGTCAGCAGGGGCGCATCGATCGCCGCACGTTCGTCTAGCCAGACTGCTCCGGTGATTCCACACATTGATACGAATCAGTCCTGGTCAAGCAGTTGGACGATGTCCAGAATCGCGTCGATCAGTTCGCGCATCGTCTGATACCGCTCGGCGGGACGTTTTTTCAGAGCCCGCATGACCACTTCGTCGGCGAGTTTGGGAATATTTCGTTCCGGAGCTTTTTCGCTCGGAGGAGGAACTTCGGCGTGAATGATGTTGCGAAACGTTTGGTCAATGTTCGCTCCGCGGAAAGGCTCGCGAATCGCCAACAATTCATACAGGCAGACGCCCGCATTGAAGATGTCGCTGCGTTCATCGATCGTCCGCGTTCCCTGGATCTGCTCGGGAGACATGTATAGCGGCGTGCCGGGCCGTTGACCTCCCCCGGTCAAGGTTTGTAGCTGTTGTTCTTCTTCAGCTTTTTTGAGCGCCGTAGCGTCATAGCGGACAACCGTTTGATCGTCCATTGATCCCCAAACCTTAGCCGTCCCCCAGTCCAACAAATACACCTCATCAAAGTTGCCCACCCAGATGTTTTCTGGTTTGACGTCGCGGTGAATGACCCCACGGGCATGCGCGTAGGCAAGAGCTTGGCAGGCGCCGCCGAGCGCGGAAACACGCCTGACGGCCGGATAGGCTTTCTCGGTTGCTTCGTCGCCGGTCGCGATCCGTTTTAAGATTTCGAAGAGGTTTTCACCCGAGATTAACTTCATTGTGAAGTAAATCCCGTGCACCAAATCGTTGCCGATTTCATAGACCGGCACGGTGTTGGGGTGTTGAAGCTGGGCCGTCACCCGGGCCTCGCGCAGCAGCCGACGGCGTTCGTTGGGGACCGCATGAATATCAAAGGGCAACATTTTGATCGCAACCGTTCGACCGGTCACCGGATCAAACGCCCCTTCGAGAACACCGTTACCTCCACGGCCGATCTGACGGCGGCCTTTGTACCGACCCAGCCCCGATGGCAGTTTGCGGGGAAGGTCGGGATCCGTTCCGGATAAAATGATGGTCGGTTCGTTTTGCATCGATGCGCCACTTCTAGAAGAACTGCAATGAGAACCTACCCGAAAACTGTGGTTCGAATGCGTTTGCGTCGATCCGGAGTCGCAAAGTCGAGCGAGATACCGGACGCTAGCGCCGTCGGCTCACCGGTTGGGATGCATCCATTTTTGGAAAGGTTCGAGATTCATTGTAGCGCATCCCGAACCCTCCGGTCAGCCCGGGCGAGAGATCTTCGCCGCAGATCGATAGGGGACCTCCAGCACTGTCTCGTCCGCCGCGATCCAGACCCGATCTTCGTCTCGGTCGTGACGGACGGAATGGGTCCCCGTGAACTCCCCAAGGGCGGGCAGGACCAAGCAACCTCGCGAGTACCAGAAGCACGGCAGACGTCCGAGTCGTTCTGTTGCCGATTGCATTGAAAACGATGGGTGCACGTGGCCGGCAAAAGCCAACCCTTCGGCGGCAGACGATTCGATCGGATGATGACACAGACGCACGTTGCCGATTGTGAAACCTTCACCGACCGATTCGATCGCCCACACGTCGGGTAACTTGCAAAACGAAGCATCGTGATTTCCACGGACCAGTGTCATCGCGAGGCGACGGTGGCGATCGCGAAAGGCAACAATCTGCTGATGAAGGTCATCCGAGAGCGCGCTTTTTGCGTGGAACATATCGCCAAGAAAAAACACCTGCTCGGGATCTGTCGCTTCGATCAACCGTTCGACTTTCGCAATCGTCGCCGATGCCGCACCACGAGGTACTGCCAAGCCGTACTTGCGAAACGTGGTGTCCTTTCCCAGATGCAGATCGGCGACAAGCAAGAAGCCTTGGTCACGATGGTAAACACCACCGACGGCGAGCAAACGCAGACGGTGGCCTCGCAGGGTGACGTCAACAGACGAGGACGAAACGGCGGTGCTCACAATGTCGATTCCAGATTGATTGAAGCGATTAAGCTTTGCCGCGTGGTCCTAATCTTCCGAACATACGATCGAGTTCGTCGCGGCTAAAGAAGAGTGCCGTCGGTCGGCCGTGCGGACAATGGTGCGTGTCGTTGTAGAGGTCTTTTTGTTCCAACAACGCCTCGATTTCTTCGGCCGACAATGGGTCGCCCGCCTTAACCGCTGCCTTGCACGCGATCGTCGAGAGCAAGTGGTTCAGTAGCTCGATCGGCTCAGGTTTCTTGCCGCCGCCAAGCACCGACTCCATTAGCGTGCGAAGCATTTCCGCCGGCGGCGATCGCCGCAGGATCGCAGGGTAAGATCGAATCACGACCGTCTCTCCGCCAAAGTCTTCGATCTCCATTCCGATTTGCTTCAACGTCTCTTGGTGCTCCAGAACCGCGGTCCGTTCACTTGGCGTCATTGAAACGGGCTCGGGAACAAGCAGACCTTGTGATTCAAGCGCTTGTCCACTGTCGAGTACCTTCTTTTTGACCCGCTCGTAAAGCACACGTTCATGAAGGGCATGTTGATCGATGACCACCATGCCCTTTTCGTCTTGGGTAACCAAATATCGGTTGTGAACTTGGAATCCCAAGTAGCAAACGCTGGGATGGTTGTTGATGGCACCCGAAGCGGACGCACCGCCGGCGGAGGATTCACCGCTTTCATCGATCTCCCACGGCGCAGTGTTCTCGCCGGGCGCAGTGTTCTCGTCGGAGCCGGTGTTGGGAGTGCCGAAAGATCCCGGCTCTCGTGGTGGCGGCAGCGACGGCGCCGAAGATGGTAGCGATGCCCCCGACGGATAAGGACGAAAGTCGGGAACGCCTCCGGGCCCGGGCATTGAACGTAGCGATGCGGCACTGCCATCGGCGCCGCTCATCAGTGATGGCGTCGCGACAGGTTGGGTGTCACCGCCGCGGCTCGGCGAGACAAACACTTCATCGGGTGACCGGCCAGTCCGCGCCCACTCGATCACCGATTGGCGGTGAGCTTGTTCACCGCGATTGGGCGGTGGCGCCGCCAGCGCCACGTCCTCGGCCGGCGGAGGCGGGCCGACTCGTTGGGTCATGTCGGTGGTCAAGAAATGGTGCCGAAGCGTTTGCAGCAATCGACTATAGACTCGCCCGCCATCGGTGAACCGGACTTCTAACTTGGTCGGGTGAACATTGACATCAATCATCTCCGCCGGCATCGACATCCGCAAAAAACAAACGGGGTGTCGACCGACCATCAACAACCCTCGGTAGGCTTCACCGAGTGCATGTTGAAGCGATCGATCACGGATGTGCCGTCCATTTAGAAATAGATACTGCATCCGCGAATTACCGCGACTGACTGACGGATCGCAAACGTAACCGGACACCTTGATCTGGGCGTCATCGCTGCTGATTGGGATCAAGCTGTCTGCGATCTCGCCACCGAAGAATGCTTCGATACGATCACTCCAGCGTTCTGTGACAGGCAGATCGTAGAGTGGTTTATCGTTGTTATTGAGCACGAAATGAATGTGCGAATTCGCCAGTGCGATCCGGGTGAATGCTTCGACAATGTGCCCCTTTTCGGTGGCCGCCGTTTTGAGGAATCGATGACGAACCGGCGTGTTGAAAAACAGATTGCGGACTTCCATCACCGTCCCGACGCCGCAACCGCAAGGCACCGGCGGTTCGATGACACCACCGCGCACTTGGATCTCGTTGCCCGCGTCTTCACCATCGACGCGGCTGCGAATGGTCAGTTGGGAAACGCTGCCAATCGACGCGAGCGCCTCCCCGCGAAACCCGAGCGTACTGACATGAAACAACGCTTCGTCGGTGGGCAATTTGCTGGTCGCGTGACTGGCCAGGGCAAGCGGCAACTGATCGGAAGACATGCCGCACCCGTTGTCGCTGATGCGAATCAACTCCGTGCCCCCGCCGACGATCGATACCTCGATTCGTGTCGAGCCTGCATCGACGCTGTTTTCAAGCAGTTCCTTCACAACCGAAGCCGGCCGTTCGATGACCTCGCCGGCGGCGATTTGGTTGATCAGATTTGGCGGCAGCTGACGAATGGTCGGTAGTTTTTTTGCGGTAGCATCCATCCCTTCAATCTACCGCCGAAGCGAGCTTCATCCAACCGTTGAATCGAGACGAAAACGTCGAACGACCGAGCTATTCGCTAAGGCTTGCATAATCGGCCCCCGCTCCATCGGATTGGTCGAGAAACCCCAAGTTCGTTTCCGAGGCCACTTGGCTCGGGCTATCATCGTTATTCGTCGAATTCTCGACCTAACCCGACTTTTCCACGCCACGACGACTGCACCATGAACGCTCGCACCGCCCCTTCGTTCGCTCTGCTCAGTTGGCTCGTTTTGACTTCGGTGGCCTCCGGTCAAAGCCATCGCGAAATTGCTTCCAAACCAAACGTCAGCGGATCGACCGAAGGGATCACGTTGCAATCGCCCGAGAACGCTCCGTCGTCAGAGACAGACCAAGTCACCGAAACGATCCCGCCGGGTGTTCGCTCGACAGAGCCGCAGTCGGTGTTGATGCCCGAAACACTTCCGAAATCAAAGCCGCCCGCCCTGGCACCGCCCGCCCCGTCTTTCGAGCAATGCTGCGACGAAGACGGAAGCATGCTCCCAATTGGGGACGAGTCCCGTGGGCTGCCTGTCTTTGGCGGTCCGACCGCCAATACTATGGTTCCGGCGAAGCTGACGCTGACGTCGACGCAACCCCAGCAGGGAAGGCTACACAGTGGAGACCGACCAAGTCGCTGGGCGACCGTGGACTACGGACCGTTGGAATTCACACTTCTGATTCCTCATGTCGATGGCGAGTCGATTGATGCGATTCGATTTTGGCTTAACGGAAACATGATCTCCCCGTCGGCTTTGATCAAGCGTGACGAATCGGTCGTGATCGACCCTCACTCACAACAGGAAGGACTCGTCAATACGATTCACTATGAAGTCTCTTGCCCACCGCTCGGACGTCATCTGCTGCAGGTGACTTACTTGCGAAAGACGCAGTGGAGTCCGATGAGCGCGCCGCTGCGATTTGAAGTGCTCGAGCCTCCAACCCCAGAAATCATCGCCGTTGCCCAAGGGAAACAGACGCCAAGTGCGCACCAGATTCGACTTCCGATCAAAACCAACGGAGACGTCACGTTGAAACTCGCCGGTGTCGATCCTCAAGATCAAGTCGCAGTCGATCTTGATGGGATGGAAATCTGTCAGGTTCAGGTTGATCAACAGTGCTGCGTTGCAGTCGAGCTTGCCAAGCATGTCCCGCCGGGGCGCTATCGCATTCAAGTTCGATCGATCGGTAGCCAAAGCTGCGACCTTTCCAGCCAGCCTTCCAACACCGCGTGGGTTCAATTCCACACGCCGGATCGACACGTTTCAATTGATACTCCGCTTGATGGCAACAAGCTACCGGTGTTCCAAACAGTCGCCCCGCTCCTACCGACACTGCCTTCGCTGGAAAGCCCGTTGCAATTTACAAGTGATCACATCGAATGCCAAAAGCTTCAGCAAGAAAACCAGACGACGTCTGCCGACTTGTTCGACCGAGCCACCGTGCTGGTCGGAACGGATGAATCAAGAGAAGAAGCTCAGAAGAAAGTGGATGCAGGAAAAGAAAAGCTCCGCAAAGATCGTGAGCAACTCAATCGAGCGGTGGAACAGCTCAACCGCAATCGCGAGATTCAAAATCGACGATTAGAGATCATGAACAGGATCGACGAAAATTTGAATCGAGAGCAAGAGCGAGTCAACCGTCTGACAGATCAGCCCGAGGGCGTTGCCCAAACTCCCGCCGGTCAGCCGGAGGAGCCTACAAAATGGGAAGTCGACACAAAATTATCGCATGACATCGGCGAACGATCTCCTGCGAAAGCGGATCCAGCCGAAACGGTTTCGGCGAATCTAGAGAACCTCGAGAACGCCATGAAAGAATGGATCGAGCTGAAGCAAGACATCGATGAGGCTCGAATCGATCTCTTTGCAGAACATCAAAAACTTCGACGCGTTGTCAAGCAATGGAACTGTCGAAACTGTGACGCCAACGTTTGTAAGTTCTTCGCCCAGCGTCACAAGCAACTCAACGACAAGCTGGCCGATCGCGATGCGATGTTAAAGCACTTAGCGTCTTTCCTGGAACGCGAAGGTGTCGAGTTGCTCGACGAAGTGATCAACGGCCTCAATCAAATTCACGGGGTCCTGCAAGTGAAGCAGCCGCTCTCGATTCAATTGCCGCGTCAAAAACCGACGACGCAAGCGCTTGACAACATCGCGAGTGAAGCACTACGAGATCGCTACAAGGAGTTCTTCTCAAAATTCAAGCACTTGCATCAACTGCAAGCTCTTTTTGAAACCCGAGAAGCGATCCAGTGTGATTGCGAAGAAAAGCCGAAGTGCCCTTGCTCGGAAACCGATGCACTCAAGGCTGCGGCGCGGGCCCTTGCGAAGCATGGGTACCTGCATGCCAAGTCGGTCGCGGAGGATCTTGAGAAGCAGTTGGCCTTTGTCGAAGAGATCCAATCTGAAATCGCATCGCTGATTGAAACTTATCAATTCGCCGAAACGGAAGTAGGGTGCAATGTGCTGGCAGAATTAATCGATGCCCGCGCGATCAAACAACAGCAAGACGTGCTGCTTGAGCAAGCCTTGCAAGCTGCCGTACACCGAGAAACTGCCGACCGAGCCCAACGCGATACCGCAAACAAACTTGCCAAGTCTTATTGGAAGAGACGGGAGTATCGAAAAGAAATTCGCGAAGCATATTTGCGCAATGCCCCCGACACGGTCACCTATTTCGATTCCCCGGCAACGTTTCCGATTCCCCGGTTCGGACGCTATGGTGTCGATGATTCGCGGCAGGGCATGATGATTTCAGAGAACATGAAGTGGGTCACCCGGGCCAACGGTTCGTACACACTGCAGTACGAACTACGCCGTGCCGAAATGCCGGCGAAGCTGAGTCTACAACTGCAATTCCAAACCCCGGGAAGTGATATTTGGCACACCATCACGCTGCCCGAAGAGATAGTCCGTCCGGGGACTGCCCAGTACCGTTTGGCGGAGGAATCAGACCTGAATCTGTTGCTAGATGAAAACCAAGTCTGGCGCAAAATCAATCAGACTGGATCTCATCCGGCGCTTGAACGTTCCGGTGGCCGTATCACGAAGGTTCGCCGTAAAGGCTCGGCCCAGTACGGTTACGGATTCGAAGGTCTCGACGTCTATCGAGACTACGATCTTGTTTATCGCCAGTAGCGGTCGGCAGTTTAAATCGAAGGGATGGGGTTAGATCGAGAAACACTCATCGGCACCATTGGAACACGAATGAGCCGGTCGGGAATTTAGACGCTAAGCCGCATCAGCTTCGGGGGGCGATGTGGAATTGGCGTCAGCGCTCGAACCGCTGGCCGGTTGGGCTTTGGCTGCTCGTTGGCTTCGTTTGGCTTTCGCAGTCGCACGAGCCTCGGCAGCTAGGCGGGCTTGTTCTGCTTCCCCCGGATCGGTTTCCTGTTCCAGATCCATCAACGCTTGCTGGATGCGGGCGACATGGTCGCGAACCGATTCGCCATCGATGGGGTAAAGCGGTTCGCCGAACCGGCAATCAATCCGAGAGAACGGCAATGGGATCTGAACCCGATCCCACGACCGTTTGATGACGTAACGAAACTGGGGGATGAATGAAAGCGGCAGCACCGGCGCGCCGGTTTTCTGGGATAGCATCGCGACTCCGGGATGCACCGTTCCACGTGGCCCCTTCGGCCCATCGACGGCCAAATAGGTTGGCTGCCCACTTTGCACATGATGCACCAGTGCCAGCAATGCCGCCGCGCCGCCTTTGCGACGGGCCCCACCGCTGCCACGAATCGGGATGACACCGGTCGTTTCTAAAACTTTGGCAATCAATTCCCCGTCTTCGCTGCGTGACACCAACGCGCCCGTCCCGGGCTCGGCCGGAACGATCGTGGCCAACTGCTGAGCATGTAGGGCGGCAAAGATGTATGTCTGCCCCTGATTGCGGATCTCTTCACGCGGATCGTCGATCGGCCGGACTCGGCACGTCCATCGCAAAAGCTTGACGTACGCGATCAACAGGTGGATGAGGAAACGCTGTAACACCAGACGAGATTCCAATTCTCTTGCTAGCAAATTTGCCTTCAAGCGAAGGCGTGGGGGCAACATTCCATTGATAGACCCGATACGGATACTGAGCAAGGCGGATTTAGAAAATCCGTAAGGCGTGAACACGTGTTGACGCCGTGATCGGCATTGCCTGGTTAGTTTTGCCCGGAAGGTTCATCGATCCAGACTTGGAAACAAGGGGAGCACATTAGCAATCGCCGTCGGCTTTCGACTTGGTTTTCTGCATCCACACGAGGAGTCGATTCTAATTGTTGAATGACCTTCCCCCACTCGGCCTCGATTTCTTCGAGCGACAAAGCGTTGGGAGAATCCAGGATCGGCGGTGACGAGTCGACTCGGGCATGAATGTCGACCTCATAGAACTCGCCTCGGCCACGGTAGAGTTCTTTCAGGCATCGATCGCAAAGCCCGACAGATTCGTCTGGTCGTTCTTCGTGCATAGCATTGACCCGAATATGAGAAGAAGAGAAGTCACCGTTCAGTCTAGCAGATTGCCGGCGAGGACCGGCAAAAAAGCTGGGAACGGCGTGTCGCCGGTGAATCCCGAACCTTTTCCAGGACTTCGCGTTATGATCTCTGTCACATTGACGTGACGTGCCCTTGGAAAACGACGAAATGAGACACCCCCGCAATCGCTGGCATATCTTCAGTCACCTGAAGCCTCGTGTTCATCCGAGATGGATACTCGCGGTCTGGGTGGCGATCCTAATTGCGTTCCCGACCGTGGTGGTTGATGCCCAGTCCGGTGATGCCTCCGGTCCATGGCAGATCGAACGGTGGAAACAGACTCCGGCAATGCGTTGGCTCGATCGTGAAAGCCCGGTTCGATCGTTGACGTACGAACTTGAATCAATTGCTCATCGCCCCGGCGATAAGCAAGGAGAGGATGCTCAGCCGACCGAGGTGTTTGCCTTTTACGCCACTCCGGGGACTGTCAATGGCGATCCGTCGCTGGACAAAGACCTACCCGCCGTGGTGCTGATTCACGGCGGTGGAGGAACGGCGTTTTCGGAATGGGCATGGCTATGGGCGCAACGTGGTTATGCGGCAATTGCGATGGATCTTTCGGGGCGAAGACCGGAGGCCCCACGGTTCAATCCAAAGACGCGCGAACTGATCATTCAGCGTCGTGTCGAACGAACTCGTTTGCCAAGTGGCGGTCCCGAAGCGAACCATCAAGCGAAGTTCAACAACATCGGCGGTGATCGCAGCGACGAATGGCAACCCTACGCGGTAGCCGCCGTCATCCAGGCTCACTCGCTGATTCGCAGTTTCCCCGAAGTCGATGCGGAACGCACCGCGGTGACCGGAATTAGCTGGGGTGGCTACATGACCTGTCTTGTTGCTTCGCTCGATGATCGTTTCTCAGCCGCGGTACCGGTTTACGGTTGTGGCTTTCTTTATGAAGGAGAATCGGTCCAAAAGCCCATGATCGATGCGCTATCGGGCGACCAACGTCAACAATGGATCCGCGACTACGATCCATCGGCATGGTTGCCTCAGTGCGACGTACCGATCTTGCTTGTCAACGGAACAAACGACAAGCACTATCCGCTCGACAGCTATATGAAAAGTTTCCAGGCGGTTGCCGGGCCGAAGCAGTTACGGATCGAAGTCGCAATGCCGCATGGCCATGTCGCCGGATGGTTGCCAAATGAGATCGGACTGTTTATCGATCAGCATGTCAGTGGTGGTAAGCCGTTGCCGAAGCTAGAGTCGCTGCATACGACGAACGGGATCGCCAAAACCAAAATCGATTCGTCGACGCCTATCAAGACCGCGTCACTTCATTTCACGACAGACCATGGCCCGTTAGTCGGCAGGTCATGGGGAACTCAAACGGCGTCGATCGATGGCGATCTTTTAAGTGCCACCGTGCCATCAGATGCGACGCTCTGGTACTTGTCGGTCACCGACGAACGTGACGCGATGATCAGTACCGACGTGCAGTTCTCTGTCGATTGGAAGTGAGGACCGTTCTGAAAACGATGGGCATGAATTTTCGCTGACGGATGTTTGCTGCCTGCAGCTACTGACCGGACATGACAAGAACGATTCGACGATCAATAACTCGGACGCCCCGAACCTTTCTCCGAACCTCGACGACAGACTAATCCCAGCTCAAACTTCCTGCCGATTGATATTCGGTGACCCTTGTTTCGAAGAAGTTCTTTTCTTTGGCAAGGTCCATCGTTTCGCTCATCCACGGGAACGGATTCGATGATCCGTATTGCATCGGAAGTCCGATGCGTTCGAGCCGCCGATCCGCGATGTGCTGAACATAGTCACGGAACAATTCTGCATTCAGTCCCATGATTCCTGAAGGCAGACAGTCGCTCGCATAATCCAGTTCTAGTTCGACCGCTTGCTTGACGCGATCGACCATCGCTTGCTGAAATTCCGGTGTCCAGAGATGGGGATTTTCGGCCTTAATGCCGTTGATCAGGTCGATCCCAAAATTAAGATGAATTGTTTCATCACGCAGAATGTACTGAAACTGCTCTCCGATTCCAGTCATTAAATTGCGACGATGAAATGACAACATCATCACGAATCCGGTGTAGAAAAACACGCCTTCCATGATCAGGTAGTAGCCGATCAGATTTTTCAGGAATGCCTGCGCACCGGCATCGGTCGCGGTCGAGAAATTTTCCGATAACACCTCTGCGGTCAACTCCGTTTCGAAGGCATCCTTCCGAGCGATCGAAGGAACTTCGTGGTACATATTGAAGACTTCCCCCTCGTCGAGACCAAGTGAATCAACGACATATAAGAATGTGTGCGAATGGACCGCTTCCTCAAAGGCCTGTCGCAAAAGGTACTGCCGGCACTCGGCGTTGGTCACATGCTTGAAGATCGCAAGCACCAAATTGTTGCCGACAAGGCTTTCGGCTGTCGAAAAGAAACCAAGATTCCGCATGATCACCCGGCGTTCTGCATCGGATAACCGATTGCTTCGCCATGTTTCGATGTCTTTCGTCATCGGAACCTCGGTCGGCATCCAATGGTTCGCACAACCGTTGGTGTAGTGTTCCCAAGCCCAATGGTATTTTAATGGCATCAGTTGATTGACATCGACTTGGTTGCAATTGATAAGTCGCTTGTCGGTCGCATCGAAGCGCGTTTCAGGATTCATCGGTTCGCCTTGGGGTTCATCAGTAGATCGAGTGTTTGGGTAGAAATTCAAAAGCTAACGCTTGGCAGCTGACAAGACGACGAACTCCGCAAACGCTGCCTTGTGGGACGCTGCTTTCGCCGATGGAAAGGCGACTTAGACAAGTTCACAACCAAGAGTGAAAGGCGATGATGTTTGCCACGCATTTCAATCAGTTGAAAAGTGGCTTACGAATTGCCGTTTCAATCGAATGTTAAAACGCCGACGGCGAGCGTCCTGCCATTCAGGATTGATTGCATGCCTATTGACAGGATTCGCAGTCGGGGTCATCAAGACTGCAAACGGCCGCGGGGGTACGATCGCCGCGGTCGACTCGAATGGCCGACGATTGACTCTGCGACTTCATCCAACGTGGCTGAATGCCATGCCGGTTCACATCGACCGTTGATTTTTCAATCTGGGTGGCCGCGAGTGAACGCAGGTAATACGTGGTTTTTAATCCCATCGACCATGCCAATCGATACATCGCATCGATCGCCTTGCCACTCGGTGCGGACAAATACAGGTTCAACGACTGCCCTTGATCGATCCACTTCTGCCGCCGGGAAGCGGCCCGGATCAACCAAGATGGATCAATTTCGAACGCGGTCGCGTACCGTTGCTTGATCTCACCGGGAAGGTGCTCGATCTCGCCGAGTACGCCATCGTAGTATTTCAACGCGTCGAGGATTTCTGGATTCCAAAGCCCGCGAGACTTTAGTTCGTCGATCAGCAAGAAGTTCGTTTGAGTGAACTCGCCGGACAGGTTGCTCTTTGAGTAAAGCTGTTTATAGGTCGGCTCGATCGATTGGCTGCAACCGACGATGGTCGAGATGGTGGCCGTCGGTGCGATTGCAAGGCAGTTGCTGTTTCGCATCCCATACCGGGCGATCGACTCTCGAACGATTTCCCAGTCCATCGTGGACGATCGATCGACATCGATCGCTTCGCCTCGTTCGCGTTCGAGCAATTCCAAGGTATCGATCGGCAGTAAGCCACGATTCCATTTCGAACCGGAATAAGATTCATACCGCCCGCGTTCCTGAGCGAGTTTCGCCGACGCGTGAATCGCATAGTAACTGATGGCCTCCATTGATTGATCAGCAAACGCGACGGCTTCTTCACTAGCGATGGGGAGGTTGAGCGCACTGAGAGCATCCTGATAGCCCATCATGCCCAACCCAACGGGCCGATGTCGCAGGTTGGCATTTTTTGCTTCGGCCGTCGGATAGTAGTTGATGTCGATCACATTATCGAGCATCCGCATCGCCGTCTCGATCGTGCTCCGTAGCAGGCTTTGATCTAGCTGGCCGTCGACGATGTGGCGACCCAAATTAACGCTACCGAGGTTGCATACCGCGGTTTCGTCTTCGCCGGTGTTGAGCAAAATTTCGGTGCAAAGGTTACTGCTGTGAACGACGCCTGCGTGATCCTGAGGCGAACGAATGTTCGACGGGTCCTTAAATGTGACCCAGGGGTGACCGGTTTCGAATGTCCTTGTTAGAAGCTTACGCCAAAGATCCACCGCCGGCATCGTACGTGACTGACGTAAACGTCCGGCGGCTGCTTCTGCTTCATAGTGCTCATAGCGTTCCTTGAACAGTTGCCCATAAATGTCATGTAAATCGGGCACCTCGTCAGGACTGAACAACGTCCAGTTTCCGCCATCGATCAGCCGCCGCATGAACAAATCCGGAATCCATGCGGCGGTGTGCATGTCATGGGTTCGTCGCCGATCGTCACCGGTGTTTTTGCGAAGGTCTAGGAACTCGATAAAATCTAAATGCCAAGGTTCCAGATACGCACAAACGGCTCCCTTGCGTTTGCCACCCTGATTGACGGCGACGGCGGCATCGTTGACGATTTTCAGGAACGGGATCACTCCTTGACTTTCGCCATTAGTGCCCTTGATTATTGATCCCGTCGCACGGATGTTGGTCCAGTCATTGCCCAGACCACCGGCCCATTTTGAAAGCCGTGCGTTGTCACCGATCGACTTGAAAATGTGATCCAAGTCGTCTTGCACGGTTGTTAAATAGCAACTACTTAACTGCGGATACGGCGTTCCCGAATTGAATAATGTCGGCGTCGCGCTGGTAAAACGCATCGAAGAGAGCAAATCATAGAACTCGATCGCGCGGTCGGTTTTCGACTCGCCAGGTTCGTTGATCGCCAGCCCCATCGCAACACGCATCCAAAAATATTGCGGCGTCTCAATTCGGCGACCTTCTAGATGCAACAAGTACCGATCGTAGATTGTTTGCAAGCCAAGGTAGCGGAATCCGCGGTCTCGCTGAGGCGTGAGGGCTTCGGCAATCCTAGCGAGATCAAAGCCGCGAAGATCATCCGACAAGCGTCCTCCGCGAATGCCTTCGATCACGTAATGCTCGAAGCGGTCGCGGTAAAACGACTCGAAATCAGTAGAGAATTGCGTTCGCCCCAACGCGTGTCGATAAATGATGCTTAGTTGCAGTTCCGCGGCCAATTGGTCATACGCCGGATCACGTTCGATCCGACTACGAGCAGACAAAACCGTTGCCCGCGTGACATCATCCGGCGTCATACCATCAAATGCACCACGCACCACTTCGCCGACGATTTCGTCGACGTTGACTTCGGGTCGCGATGCCGCATCACAGTTCTTGAGAAAACGCACGATGCGTTGCGTGTCGAACGGCACTCGCACCCCGGGTTCAAGTTCTACGAACAACCGTTGCTCTTGTCGCGGCGGAATACTCAAAGAATCCAGTCGACTGTCTTCTCCGCGAATCGCACGGATTCGAGCATGTTCGGTGCGGTAAAGGATGTAGCGACGGGCGACACGAAAGTGTTCCCGCCGCATCAAGCCGATTTCGACGACGTCTTGGATTTGCTCGACAGTGACCGGCTCCACCGCATCGCGATCGGTCGCGACCTCGGCGACTTGCCCCACAATCGAATCAATGTCTTCGCGAATCGCACTATCGAGAGGCTGCTGGTCGGCCAAATTTAGTTCGGCTCGAAAAGCTTTGTCGATTGCCTTCGCCACACACCCAGGCTCAAAATCAACCAGCCGCCCGTCTCGTTTACGCACCACCGCGTGGACGGTCTTTGCAGACTCTGCAGAAGCCCCCATCAGTCTTACTCCTTTCGACGCCCGCAGATAGGACCACGCGGACGCTGCGATCTCTGCAACGCTTCATCGATAGCGCAATACTAGCGACGCAGTATCGGCGCAACGATCGAATATCGGTATGAAGACGTGCAGCTTGACGAGTTGAAACACCCAAACGATACCTGCGGCGTTCCGCTCGAACTTGCAGTAAATCACACGCATACATCGCTTGCAACGATCGCCTCAATCCAGGAAGGCACTCAATCGTCTATCTCGTGGTAGGTCTTCTGACTCACCGCACGCACGCTTGCTGCCTTCTCATCGACAACTCGTCTCGCCGAGCGAGAACGTCGTTGTGGACAATGGCCTTCCTAGAGAAGAAGCGTCGATTGCACCCTTTTGGATGCGGCGGTTCACAGCGGCCGGACCGTCCCGGAATTGCCTTGGAGTAGCCCAAGACTCACCGGAGTTCCCTGTTCACGAGCACGGAAGATCACCGCACTCGTCACCACGAACGCCGGCAATCATACCGGTTTGGGTTTTGCTGTCAATGAAGTTTTCACGGTCTTCGGGATACGCCCCGGGCCGTCAATCCGCTGTGTCAGACAGACGGTTCGTGTTTCGTCTCAATATTTAAAAAGAGGATTTGCCGATCGGCGTTAGGCACGGTTTCCGAGCAATCACCGAGGCTGACTTCGGGCGACGGAAGACTCTCACTTGAATTTTCGATTGGAATAAAATCCTAGCGAAGGGAATCGATCTTGTTCCTTAAGAACCTCAGTTCGGGTTCTTGTTTGGCCAATGAAAAGGCTTTTTCGAACGCCGCGATGGCTTCGTCTTGTTGTCCAAGTCGTCGCAGCAGCTCTCCGCGCGCCGAATGGGCGAGGTAGTACTCTTGCAATTCACCGCGTTTAAGAATGGAGTCGATAATCTCTAGTCCGGCCAAACTACCGTCTCGCATCGCAATCGCGACGGCGCGATTCAGTTGAATGACTGGGGATGAGTCGGCCATCCGCAGAACATCGTACAACGCGACAATCTGCCCCCAATCGGTTTCACCCGCATGCGAGGCTGCGGCATGCGTGGCAGAAATCGCTGCTTGAATCGAATACACGCCGAATCTCCGTGTGCGCAACGCTCGCCGTACCAGCGATTGCCCTTCGCTGATCAAGGCTTGATTCCAACGCGTTCGATCCTGATCCTCTAACAAAATGATGTCGCCGTCGCGGTCTGTGCGAGCCTCCCGTCTTGATTCATGCAGCAACATCAACGCTAACAACCCGATCACTTCCGGATCGGGAAGCAATTCGGATAACAATCGAGCCAACCGTATCGCTTCGTCTGACAAATCCACTCGAGTCAACTCGGTCCCACTCGAAGCGGAGTAGCCTTCGTTGAACACGAGGTATATCACCGTCAGCACGGATTCCAATCGGGACGGTAAATCTTTTGACGACGGAATCACAAACGGAATACCGGCGTCACGAATCTTTGCTTTGCCCCGCACGATTCGCTGAGCCATCGTCGACGGTGTGACCAAAAAAGCGCGGGCGATCTCTTCGGTCGTCAGCCCACAGACTTCACGAAGCGTTAAGGGTACCTGAATCTTGGAATCGATCGCCGGGTGACAACAGGTAAAGATCAAACGCAATCGGTCATCTTCAATTTCATCGGCGTTTGTCGATTGATTTGCCGATTCGATTTCGGCAAGCCGACGAGCCAATTCAGGCTGCAAAGAGTCGCGTTTCGCGCGACGGCGCAGCTTGTCGATCGCCTTGAAATTTCCCGTGGAAATCAGCCAAGCGACGGGATGTTCCGGTACACCTTCGGAGGGCCACTGTTGCATCGCCGCCGTAAACGCCTCATGCATGGCCTCTTCGGCCAAGTGAAAATCCTTCAAACGCCGAACCAATGTGGCAAAGACCTTTCGAGAATCGTTGCGATAAATCGCTTCAATGTCTTCGCGGTGCATCGTTATCCTGCGTCGATCACGACTGTCTGAAGAAACTTAAACGTTACCATCGAACGCCTGTTTGAGCGTTTGAAGATCCAGCTTCTTCATTTGCCACAACGACTGAAACATTCGTTGCAGCGCCGCCGGATCGTCGGCGGCGAACCAGTCCTCCATCAACGCCGGCCAGACTTGCCAACACATACCGAATTTGTCTTTCAACCATCCACATGCGAGTTCGGATCCTCCCCCGGCGAGCAACGCCCCCCAGAGCTCGTCGATTTCCTCTTGAGTCTCACAACTGATTGCCAGTGAAAACGCTTCGGTAAATTTCCAATCCTGACCAGCATTGAGCGCGACAAACTTCATCCCGCAAAGCTCGAAATCGATCGTGAGCACCGCTTGGCTCTCAGGGTTGTAGACCTTTCGAACGATTTTAGAGTCGGGAACGACCGAAACATAGAATTCCACTGCTTCTTCGGCTCGATCGCGATAGGAAAGGAACGGTGTGATTCGCTGTTTAATTTCCATGGTCAACGCGAGCCTCGACAGTTTCGGGAAGTTTGGGCAGCGGAAAAAGAGGACGGATTTCGACGATACCTTTCTTAGCTGGCGGTAGCCGTGCTGCGATGGCGATCGCTTCATCCAAATCCGCAACGTCGACAATGTAGTAGCCGCCGAGTTGCTCGGTGGTTTCGGCGAAAGGACCGTCGGTGATCTGCGATTGACCGCTGCGGACACGGACGCTCGTGGCCGTCGAAACCGAATGTAGCGGTGAGGCGTCAATCCATTTGCCTTGCGTTGCGAGTTCCTCGCTGATTTTCATCGATTCGACCATGCACGCTTCGCGCTCATCGTCGGTCCAGTCCTCTTCGTTCCCATAGATCAAAAACATGTACTTCATGGTTCGTTGATTTGTTGGTGAAATAAATTGAAATAGAAACGGTCGCGTTGAAGACTAGCAGTCGTCTCCCAATACCATGACCATCCAGCCTAAGCCGAACCGGTCGGTGACCATCCCATAACACGGCGACCAAAATGTTTTTGTCAGCGGCATTTCGCGACTGCCACCCTCGGCGAGAGCATCGTACGCCGAATGGGCGGCGGTTTCGGTCGGCAGCGTGAGCGCTAAACGGAACCCATCGAAGTTCGAGCGTTCATCACATCCATCGGACGCCATCAAATTCATCTTGCCAACGGTGAATGACGCGTGCATGATTTTCTCTTCGAACCCTGATTGCAATTTTCCGTCGGGAACTGGATCAGGGCTTTCGCTGAATTTCATCTTCATCGTGACAGTCGCGCCCACGGCTTGTTCATAAAACGCCAACGCTTCTTCACAACATCCGCCGAAGAACAAGTATGGCTGCACCGTTGCCTGCTGCAGTGCCATCGACTGCATAAGCGATTCCTCTTGCTCACGAATGTTTCCGTCAGGATCACTGGGACTAAGATCTTCAATTTCGTAGACCGGCCGAACTTCAATTTCAGAGTCTTCCGGCATCGGATTGGGACATCGTTTGACCCAATCGATCGCCTCTTGTATCGAATCGACCTCCCACAACCAAAATCCTGCGATCAGTTCTTTCGTTTCTGCGAACGGCCCATCGGTGACGGTGCGGTCGCTACCCCGAAAGAGGACTCGCTTGGCAGCAGAACTGGGTTTCAATCCTTCACCGGCCTTCATGATCCCCGCTCTGACGAGCTCTTCGTTAAAGTCGCCCATCGCGGTGAGCAACTCTTCGCTCGGCAACTCGCCGGCCTCAGAGCTTTTGGTTGCCTTTAGAATGACCATCACTCTCATTGATCCGTTCCTTCGATTGATTGGTTAAATGCTTCGTGTCGTGCTGCGACGAGCGCGTTGACTTCTTCATCCGCAGGCCGAATCTCAAAAGGGCCGACTCGAACGCCGGGATGCTGCGACATCAACGAGATCGCATGATTTAGGTCGCGGGCCTCGAGTAGCAGAATACCTCCCAGTGTCTCTTTCGTTTCCGCGTACGGACCGTCGATGACGTCTGCGGCGCCATTCTTCATTCGTAACGTGACCGAATGACGAGCCGACTGGAGGGCTTCACCGCCGATAAAATGTCCCCCGCGACGCAGTTCATCGTCGTACGCAAGGCATTGCTCCATTATTTGCCGACTCTCTTCTTCTGACATCGACTCCCACTTGGTTTCGTCGATGTAGCCCAAGCAAACAAATTTCATCTTTTGCCGTCCTCTCGAAATCGGTAGTTGCTGCCGTTTCAGATGGATCGAATGGTTGACCTACGAATCGACAGGATTCGCATTTTTTTGACCAGTTTCTCCTGGCCCCGCCAGCTCGTCCCGAGTGTGATGACTTCGAAATCGTTTGTGCGACCGTTCGATCGTCATTGCTAGTGCTTCGCCAACATCTGAAATTGAGATTCGCCGCATGGCGTTCGCCACGGTTTCGTCGCAATCACCGGGGCGAACGCCCGTCGCCTGATGAGTCGCCCCAATCACTTGGTCTAGGCGGAGCGTTTGAGCCATTTCCCTCGTCACATCGCGATGTATTTGCACTCGCCCGATTGCAACGATTCTTCGGCTATTTGGCGTTAACGAGCACGTTTCAGGCAAAACTGAACCGGGGAAATTCAGAATCGCCCGGTGACGTACCGAACGACCTAATAGGTGCACCCTTCTCTCCGGTCGGAATGTGATCGATTGCCGATGTTTTTCACCCAACCCTCGCTTGCCGATTATCGCAATCTGATCGGCCGCCCGAAACGCGGCGTTCGCGTGGTTGGTAAACCTGTGTCTGACCAGCTCCGTCAAATCCGTCAACGATGTGAACGGCTGGAACAACTCTCTGAGCCAGAGTTTTCTAACGCAGCGGCGGCGATGCGGTCGCGAGTGCGGAATGAATGCGAAGCGACCCGCGTCCCCAATGTGGTGGAATCGTTCGCGTTGACGGCCGAAGCACTTCGCAGAACGACGGGCATGGTTTACTACGATTGCCAGCTGGTCGGCGGACTGGCACTCGCGGGCGGCACCGTTGCCGAGATTCAAACCGGTGAAGGTAAAACGATCACGACGGCGTTGCCGGCGGCCTTGTTTGGATGGACCGGTTGGGGAATCCACTTGGCGACGACCAACGAATATCTGTCGAGACGCGACTACGAAACGCTTCGGCCTGTCTACGAACGGCTCGGATTATCAGTCGGCCTTTTACGATCGCAAGCATCCAGTGATGAAAAGGCGATCGCTTATGCTTGTGATCTCACGTTCGGCCCGGGTTATGAATTTGGGTTTGATTTCCTTCGCGATCAACGACTCAAGCGAAGCCGGCACAACCAGCGTCTCGGCGATTCTGTTCGGCGAACCCTGCGCGGCGATTCGCCATACGAAGCGGCGCCGATGCAACGCGCGTTGTTCATGACCATCATCGACGAAGCCGATAGTATCTTGATCGATGAAGCGAACACACCGTTGGTGCTCAGTGGCGCCAAAATGTCTACCGCAACGGCATCCGCGATTTTCGAATTTGCCGACCAGACCGCCCTTGGACTAAGCGAAGGCGTCGACTTTGAAATCGATTCAATCGGTCGTGCGATCAATCTGACCGACAAGGGAATTGGCGTTATCTCGGAAACGTGGGTTCAGCGCCCAGCAGGAATGGCAGCTCGCCCGTTCGCCGATTTAGTTGTAAACGCACTGAAGGCTAGGCATCTGGTCCGGCGTGATCAAGATTATGTCGTGCGCGAAGGACGCGTCTTGATCGTCGATGGCAACACCGGAAGAATCCACGACGAACGCAAATGGAGCAACGGCTTACACCAAGCGATCGAAGTGAAAGAAGGATTATCAGTTAGCGATGAAAACGAAGCACAAGCTCGTATCACTCGCCAACGATTCATCCAACTGTACCAGCGGGTCGCGGGATTAACCGGCACTGCTGCGGGAAGTGAAGGCGAACTACGCGAGTTTTACAACCTGCCCGTTGTACGCATTTCACCACACCGACCGTGCCTTCGCCAATCACTGCGGACGCGTTTTTTTGATGGATTTGAATCCAAAGCCAATGCGATCGTCTCCGACATTCGGCAGCGTTCGGATCTCGGCCAGCCCATCCTGATTGGTACACGGACCATCGACGAAAGCCAGCGACTTTCTGTTCAACTCAAAAAACATTCGATTCCGCATGTCGTTTTGAACGGACTCCAAGATGAAGACGAAGCTGACATCGTTGCCCAAGCCGGTCGCTCTGGGAGCGTGACGATTGCGACAAACATGGCGGGGCGAGGGACTGACATCCAACCAGATGCCGCGTCAATCGAAGCAGGTGGCTTGCATGTTATCGCGACCGAGATCAACCATAACCAGCGAGTCGATCGCCAATTGGCCGGTCGTGCGGCCCGACAAGGCGATCCGGGAAGCTGCCAATTTTTCTGTGCGGCCGATGATGAACTGATCGCTACGCGGTCACCGTCACTGTCGGCACAAATGCGGCGTGATGCCGGCCCGACTGGAGAATGCGATCGCGATTTTTCCAATCTCGTCGCAAAACTGCAACGGCAGTCCGAAAGCGATGCTCGCCGCCTGCGCGAACAGATGGTCGCCCGTGACCGCTGGAGCGAATCGATCCGCGAATCACTTTCATAACACTTCACCTCTGCCGCCCGACGCATTTTCGTTGCGGTCAGTCACGAGCCGGAACGACTTCGACACCAACCAAAGTGGAAAGCAAGTCGACAAACAGCCGGCTTTCATATTCCTGGTTGCCCGACAAGTCGCCCGCTCGTTCGCCCCAGTACATCCAATCGGGGAACGGCCCGTTATTGGTAAACGACCCTTCACCATAGAAACGAAAGAGCGTCAGCTCTGAATCGTCGACTAACCGAAGTCCGACGCTGAAACAATCAAATCCGTCGTGAGTAGATGAGAAGGATGATTCCGGCGACAAGTCATGGTAACCATACGCGACCGCTTGAATCTCGGCAAAATAAATAGCCTTTCGAAAATTCAGGCACCAAAAATACCGCGTACGGATTCGGATCGTTGTCATCTTTGGATCAACGATGACTTCGCGAAAGACAGCGTCAAGGGTCACGAGACGGACCCGCCAAGCACTTGACGCAATGACCTTTCCGGATTGTTTGCGTATCCGTGGTCCAACTGTCAGAAGTCGCATTAGGAGTGTTTCACCTGTTTCCCAAGGATCCGTCGACGCTTTTGACATTGCGGGGTAGCGTTCGACCGTGTTACACGGGCTGTCCCAAAACTACGTTCACCGCAGGTAAACCGCGAAACCGGGGCGAACGCTCGTCGGCTGATGAGACGCCCCAAATATTGGGTCTAGCCGGAGCACTAGCATTTTGCCCAACCCCAATCCCACTACCTAAGATTAGTCTCGATGCCCCTTCCATCTACCCGATTGCCAGCGATCGTCAGCCTCGTGCTTTTTGTCGTTTGTCAGTCGGGATGTGCAACTATTTTGAGTGAACGCCGTTACCCCGTTACGATCGACAATCCTCCGGGACCGACGCAATTTTCAGTCATCGATGATCGGCAAAACGTGATCCACCAGGGCGTCACCCCACAGCAAGTGACGCTTGATGCCAAACGATCACTCTGTCTGCCGGCCAACTACTCGGTTGTTTTCTCGGGCCCGAACAACGTTCGACAAACCAAAACAATCAAGGCCAAACCCGATCCTTGGATCCTCGGCAATTTTGTCTTCGGGGGCGTCCCCGGCTTTGTTGTCGACGGTGTCAGTGGTGCGATGTACAAACTTCCTGAAAACGTTCATGGAAACGTACTCTCGCATCATGGAGTGGCCAACACGCAAGCGAGCGGAAGCGTCGTATCGGCAGACGCGAGCAATGGACTGCCGGCGATGCCCGTATCAGCTCAACTCACTGATCAACAAGCTGAGCCGAACACCGTGCTAGTGCCGGAGGCAGCGGCCGGTAACAAGACAGTGACCGTCCCGATCCGAACCGCTTCAGCGATTGATCGTGAAATTATCACCGACAAGTAACGCTTCAACCATCGACGGTCAGAGATGATGCCCCAATTCGCGAGACGGATTTAGACTTGGTTGCCAACCTCCGATTTACGATGCGAGTCGGCGGTGAGCGACGATAAAACCTGCCGCTGAACTCTCGTGCTTTGCTCCAGGTGGAGTTTATCCTCCAAGCACCAAGGCTGGTGCCTGTCGGATCGTCAATCCCACCCAAATGCTACGTGGACAAAGCACTTCGTCAGATCTTCGGTCCACTCGAATCCACCACCGCGTTCACTTACCGGGGGTGAGCTTACCTTCAAGCAACTTGTCGGCGTCGCGTTCTGCTTTCTTTAAAACACTCGCGATCGTAACCGGGTGTCCCCCGTCGGCGTCACTCGCCGCTGCCGCTGCCATAAAGGCGTACAGCTCGATCGTTTCTTTTGGATCGATCGGCGACTGTTTCGTCTCAAAGAATTCGGCAATCTTGACTGCTAGCGGACGATATCCGCCGTAATCGCCGATCGGCCGAATCCCTTTGTCACCAAAAGCGGTGCCGCCGTATCCACGACTACCATTTCGCATCCCATGAAAGGTTCCGATCCGTCCGTTATTCCAGGTACCGACTGCCAACTCACGGTGTTGGGTCGAGATATGCTGAACACTGACGCAGCCTCTTCCCATGCAGGTGTAAAGCGATTCACAACCATGAATACCGTACCAAAACAGTCGCGAATGCGATGGCTCAGTCGCCGCCGGACTAAACGCGTTGCAACCAAGGACGGTACCGACGGCACCGTTCCGAATCGCCTGGGCGCCTTCGCTGTAACGCAACGAAGAACTCGAAAACATGGGCACGCCGTAGTGCTCCGCTGCTCGGTAGATTGCAACTACTTCGGCCAAATTAGAAGCCACTGGTTTATCGATGAACGTTGGCTTGCCAGCACGAAAGACTTGCAACGCCTGCTCTAAGTGCGGCTTGCCATCGTTGGTTTCTAACAGCACACAATCTACGCGGTCGAGCAACGCGTCGATCGAGTCGACGACTTCAACGCCCAACGCCTTGACTTCTTCGGTGTACTTCGGAATTCGACTGTAGCTCGATTCGATTGTTCGGCTGCCATAAGGATA
The DNA here is from genome assembly GCF_008312935.1 of Roseiconus lacunae. Classification (NCBI taxonomy): domain Bacteria; kingdom Pseudomonadati; phylum Planctomycetota; class Planctomycetia; order Pirellulales; family Pirellulaceae; genus Roseiconus; species Roseiconus lacunae. The sequence goes on from NZ_VSZO01000010.1 coordinate 389,717, forward strand.
CGCGGCCACGACGCGGCCGTTTCTCATTTCAGGATCAGCCGGTTCGACGTTGAACGCTTTAGTAAATGCTGGAACATGCGACGTGTCCAACCCGATCACTCCGATCCTGATTGGGGTGAGCTCTGCGTCCGCGGTTTCTTGAGCCGATACGGTTGCTTGATTAAACACAATCGCCACAGCAGTGACGACAAATGCCAAGTATCCTGCGATCAAGTTGCGACATCTCCGGGCGGGCGCGATCGGCTTGATTCGTTCGATTACGTTCATACCACCGGCTCCCATCCTTTCGCGTACTCTCGAGACCACAAGTCGTTTGCCGCCGGATGATCGATCGGGCGCCCATCTTTTGGGTCGGTCTTGAAGGAGCCTGTCGTACGATAGGCCATGTTCCCGAGATGACACAGCAGCGTGCTCTTGTGAGCGATTTCGATATCTGCGTTCGGTCGACCACCGGTTCGCACGGCATCGATGAAGTCGACGAAGTGATCTTGATCACCCGCATCGCCGTCGCCTCGTGCGACTTCTTTGTCTCGCATGTCATACTGCGTGTAACCATTGCCCCGTACAACGATCGAGCCATCGGTGCCGTGGAAGCTGATCCCAAAGCGTGAATCATGAGGGCCCAAAGGCGACCAACTTAATCCTTCCCACGTAATCGTTTTACCGCCTGGGAAATTAAACGTGGCCATCATCGTATCTGGCGTTTCCTGGTCGTCATCGTGCCGATACTTTCCGCCGCCGACCGAAACGGCCGATGGATAGTCCACTTGCATTCCCCACCGGGCGACGTCGAGCGCGTGGACTCCGTTGTTGCCGATTTCGCCGTTGCCCCAGTGCCAATGCCAGTGCCAATTATAGTGCACTACATTGTCTTTGAACGGACGCGACGGGGCCGGTCCTTGCCATAGTTTCCAGTCGAGCCATTCAGGCGGTGCGGTTTGCTTTCCATGACCGATCGGGCCGCGGCGATTGTTGTACCACGATCGTGCGTAGAGCACCTTTCCGATCGCCCCGCCGTGAACCTTATCAATTGCGGCGACGATCCCCGGCCAAGTCCGGCGTTGCGTTCCCATCTGAACGACGCGATTGTTTTTGCGTGCCGCCGCGACGGCCATCTCGCCTTCGGCCGGTGTGTAGCTACATGGTTTTTCAACGTACACGTGCTTCCCGGCGGTACAACCGAGAATGGTCGCCGGCGCATGCCAGTGATTCGGAGCCGCACAAATGAGCGCGTCGACTGACGTGTCGTCTAAGATTTCGCGAAAGTCGGTCGGCGTCTTGGGAAGCGTCGATTGCTTCTCTCCGACGAGTTTGGCCACTCGGGAGGAGGCACGGCTGTCGACATCACAGATAAAACCGATATCGATTTGCCCGGTTTCCAACATGCCTTTGGCGATCGCGGCCCCTCGACCATTGACACCCATGATTCCGATCGTCAAGCGTTCGCTCGGCGCCGCTTGCTTTGACTTAGCAGAAGCCTCTGTTTCTTGTCCGATCGCCCGGCCGCTACCGGCCAGTGCGGCCGTTGATGCCATCGAGGCTAGAAATAGCCGGCGATCCCGATTCGTTGTGTCCGAAAGGTTCATATGCTGATCTCTTGGAGGAATCCATTGGTCGCATTGCCGATCAGCGATCACCCATCGACATGATGCGAAACATTGAATCAGAGTCAACGAGAACGTATCCCACGGAACGGGACGTCATAGAGTCTGATTCATGAACCCAAGAGTATAGTGGCCACGCCGTCACGATGTTTGCTGACTTCGCATCGACGAAAAAGCATGCTCACTGCCGATGCTGCCGTGAAATCCAAACACTACAACCGGCGTGCCGCAAAACATACTTTGTCGTACTGCCGAGCAGTAAATCGTCGATCAGGCTATGGCCCGCGTCACCGACGACGATCAAATCCGCGTTCGTCTTTTCTGCCTGTTCGACGATCGCCGGCCCCACTCGCTGGTCATGAACGACACAGGAAGTAGCATTCGGTAGCGAGTCGGAAATGTTATCAACCATTTCCTCACAGCGTTGCTGCATCTCCCTAAAGACCAATTCTTCATTTTCGATCGCCGCGGTAGTCAGACCGGTCCCGAGCAGATAGTCGTAGATCGGTGCGACGCTAAGCAACTCGAATTTAGTCGCTTCGTCCCAGCCCAGCCCGGCCATCTCGTTAACCGCTTCCCGAGCCGGTGCCGACCCGTCATAGCCGACGGTCACGTCGGTGATCGGGGACCGCTTCGCATGCGAGACCGCATCTGATTGCGATGCATCGCCTGCTTCACCGGGTGACCTGACGATTAACACCGAACAAGTTGCATGGGTCGCAACACTGTCGGAAACGCTGCCGATCAACAGACGCCCCAAAAACGAATGCCCTTGGGCTCCCATAACAATAAGGTCACAGTGAATCGATTCGGCTTCCGACAAGATGACACGAACGGGATGCCCCGGCCGGGTGACTTTTTCGGCGATTATGAAACGCTCGCCCAAAAGTTTCGCGAGCTCATCCTGGTGCTGCTCGCTGCGCACCCTTTCTTGCTGCAACAGCTGCGGATACCACTGCTGAGACGCTTCGGGCACCGACACGTATGGCTCGGCGAGCGCCGTGATGATCGTCACTTCGATCGGTTCGGAAATCGGCAACGACAACAATGCCTTCGCGGCTTCGTATGCCTGATTCGAACAGTCGGTTGCCAAGAGGACTTTCATGGGACATTCCTTGCACGAATAACCTGATGCGAGAACACCAATACCTAAGATGCGTCCGGCGTTTTATTCCTGGTCACCCAGATGCTACACGGGGCATGCCGCAACACGTAACGCGACGTGCTGCCGAGCAGAAACCGATTGACCGCACTGCGCGGAGTCTCGCCGATCACCAGCAAATCGATTCCATTGTCTTCGACGAACGAAACGATGCCTTCTCCGATATGATCGGTCCGTAGAACATGGGTCTGCGCGTTGGGGGCGACCTCACGCAGCCTCTCCTTGGCTTCCTTCAAGCCCTCTTCGGCGTGCTCGGTTAGATCCAACCCTTCGTCGGCGATACGCTCCCCGATAAAGTCAGACAGGAACGTTTGCACGGTCAGCAAATGAAACTCGGTCCCGGTCTTCCAAGGAATTTGCGAGATCTCCTCGAGTGCGGCGATTGCCGACTGACAAACCTCGAACGCCAAGCAGACTCGAATCGGGCGGGCATGATTGAGCAACTCTGTCGGCCGCACAATCAACGTGCTACATGGGGCATGCGTTGCCACATGATCGCTAACACTTCCGAGCAACAACCGGGCGATCCCGGAGTGGCCCTTCGCACCGACGACGACCAAGTCTGCTTTCCGTTTTTCAGCAATTTCCACAATCGTTTCGCCGACCGGGCCGTCCTTGGCGACATGATCGAGCGTGACGTTGGCGCCGTCGAAGATCTCTTCGACTTCCTGAAATTTCTCTTTCGCAAATTCTTGATCGCGTTCGAATGCCTTCTCCAACAACTCGCCGACGGCATAACTACTGTGAATGTAGGGTCGTTGGACGACGGTAGCGACCGTCATGAACAAACTATCGTTGTGCGGCAAATGAGCAAAAAACTGGGCCGCTTCTAAAGAGGGTTCAGATCCATCGATGGCTAAAACGACGTTGTTCATGGCAGTGACCTCTCGCTGTAAAGTCATTCTTGTCCGGGCCAACTCTCAGCCCATCAAAGTATACCAAATGGCGTTCAATTCCGTGACCGGATGCGACGATCTAACCGGCGCAAAAATGACTGTTCTTGCGATGAATACTCCGGGCGTAGCCAACCGATCGGGTTCATGTTATCACTGAGCGTGTTGGCCCTGGCTGAATGGTTGGCCGTGACAGAATGGCCGTGACTGATCCCTTCCGAGTTGCCCGCCTTGATTGTTACCATCGATGGCCCCGCCGGCGCGGGGAAAAGCAGCATCGCCCATCAAGTCGCATCGCGACTGGGGTTTGAATTCCTCGATACCGGCGCGCTCTATCGCGCGGCAACGCTTGCCGCGATGCGTGATTCGATAAATTTGGATGACGCCGAGCGACTGGCCAGTTTTGTCGGAACGATCGCAATCACGTGGCGAGACAAAGCGGTCTGGATCGACGATGAAAATGTCTCTGAACAAATCCGCACACCGGAAGTAACTCAGTCGATTCGCCATCTAGCCGATGTCCCAGCGGTCCGTGCCGAACTGTCTCAGCTCCAACGACAAATTGCCGCCGGCCGCAACATCGTGACCGAGGGCCGCGACCAAGGTGCCGAAGTCTTCCCGGATGCAGAGTGCAAAGTTTTCTTAACAGCGTCACCGCTGGAGCGAGCCAAACGCCGAATGCGTCAACTTGCCGAATCAGGGCGTTATCTTTCGGTCGAGGACGTGCTCGCGGCACAAAACCAACGCGACCTTGAGGACCGACTTCGCGATGTCGGCAGGCTCCGTGCCGCCGACGACGCCGTCGTCGTCAACACCGACGGAATGCTGCCCGAACAGGTACTCGACACGATCGTCAACTTGGCCAAAGAACGCATGGGCGATAACAATAACGCCTGACAACATCGGCAGGCCGTCGGGCGTTTCTCCACCGAGCTATATTGGGGCATCTACTGATCAACTTACTTGCCCCACGGGATGGTCGATGAGACTTCTACGATTCTTTTTACTGGCCGTATTTTCCCTCGGTGGCATGATGCCGTCCGCGCCCGCGGAAGCAAACGACAAGCCGAATGTGCTATTCGTCGCAGTCGACGACCTGAATCACTGGGTCACATTCATGCAGCGGAACCCCCAAGCAAAAACGCCCAACTTTGATCGGTTGGCAAAGATGGGACTCGCTTTCACCAACGCCTATTGCGCCGTACCGGCCTGTGAGCCTTCACGGTGTGCGCTGATGGGGGGACGTCGACCATGGGTGACCGGCTGCTACCTCAACGGCGACTCATGGAAACAACACCAAAAAGCTGGCGAAGGCCTGTCGGCTCAATTTTTAAAAGCGGGATACCACGTCGCCGGTGCGGGAAAAATTTATCACTCGATGGCGTACCATCAGTCGGAATGGACTGAGTACATGTCCAAAGCAGGGCATTCCCTAAACGGCCCGGGCGTTCAAAAAATGGATGGCTATCACAACGACAAAACGCACCCGGAACTGAAAGACGAAGACCTCATCGATTGGCACACGACCGACTACTGCATCGAACAACTCCGTCGCGTTGACGACAAGCCGTTCTTTATCGCGTGTGGCCTTTACAAACCACACCTGCCGTTCGTCGTGCCACGAAAATACTACGACGACTTTCCCCTTGATTCGATCCAGCTTCCACCTCATCAAGACAATGACCTCGACGACGTCCCGCCGGCTGGGGTCCGTATGGCAAACCCTAAGGGTGACCACGCGAAATTTTTAAAAAGCGGTCGCTGGAAAGCTGCCATTCAGTCCTACCTGGCGTCCTGCGCCTACACGGACATGAACCTCGGACGTCTTCTGGACGCGTATGAGAAGAGCCCACAACGGGACAACACAATTCTGGTCCTCTGGACCGATCACGGTTGGTCGCTCGGAGAAAAAGAACACTGGCGTAAGTTTGCACTGTGGGAAGAGCCTACCCGGACGCCAATGATCTGGGTGGTCCCCGGCTTGACGCAGCCCGGCACTCGCTGCGAAGCCACGGTCGATCACATGAACATTTACCCGACGCTCTGCAAACTCGCCGGCATTGATGTCCCCGAGCACGTCTCGGGTTATGACATGGCACCGCTGCTCGCCGACCCACAAGCCGAATGGAACTATCCGGCGATCACGACGCACGGATTCAACAACCATGCCGTGCGGACGCAAAACTTTCGGTATATCCGCTATGACAACGGTGACGAAGAATTATATGCGTCACAAGAGGACCCTTACGAATGGGCGAACCTCGCGGGTGACCCCCAGTATTCATCCGTGAAAACCGAGCTAGCACAATGGCTACCGAAAGACCAAGCTCCGGCGAGAAAGAGAACAAAGAAGAAATAGACAGCTGTCGCTGGGTGTGACCGGTGGTTCGCCGCTTACCCCAAGTACTGGAAGCGTTTTCAAAAAAGAGAAGTCACTCGCTTCGTTCCGCTCTCCAACTTGGAAAGCTGAGCGACATTGTCGCTCGATCCTCCGACTCACGAGCGTGCCGCATCCCTCACCAACCCCGGATCCGCCTCAACTCCAAAACAGCTTTGACGACCGATCGTCCCGGTAGGCTGAATTGCCAAAACCCCCGGTTACAACTGCCGTCGTTCTACTCCGACTTGGAAAGATCCTTGATCAGCCCACGCTCTTCAAAACGAACGAGCAACTGGACGATTTCGACAGGCCGATCGAGACCGAGCTGAACGAGTGCCCTTTGGCGATGCTTTTCGATGGTCTTTGTCGACACGCCCAACGCACGCGCCGTGGCGCGTGTAGTCTCACCTAGGGCACACAACGCACAGATTCTCTTTTGTGTTGAACTTAGCTGCTGATAGATTGCGAATTGCTTGGCAATGTCATACTTCAACCCATCGCCTTGAGGAACCTGTTTGATCGGGACGCCAATAAACAGAATGGAATATGGTTCATAACCGAAGGCTTCAAGGTTGGTTTTATTACATCGCACCAAGAAACGGTCGCCACTTCGCCCGACGGTAAAATATTCCAGGTGAATTTTCACGCAATTTTCGAGTAGAAACGCGTCGGTCTGGCGTGACAATTCAAGTGTCGAGTCCTCGACGATTTCGTCACTGTGTTTGCCGACGGGCAACTCATCACAATGTGAAAAGAACTCGCGATAGGCAGCGTTAACGCAAGTGATCGTGCGTTTCTTGCTTTTGAGGACCACCGGGATCGAGAATTGGTCTAGATCAGGCGCAACGGATCGGTCGCCATCGAACCACTGAACGACATAGTGTTCAACAGCTTCGACCGTCGCCGAAAACTGATGGTACCCACTGCGGATCTTATCGCGCCACACCGCACTCCCCTTTGATTAGGCATTGATCGGACTCAGTTGTTGCCGTAGGTTCTCGCTCCTCACCAAATGGGCTAGTCCTCTATACCAGCAGTAAACTCAGACGTGATGAACAACCGTCGGGTGTCAGCCGTGGCGAATGCCAGATGACGATGCCTGAGAATTTAACTGGAATAGTGAACTAGAGACCTAGTGGATGCCAGAACTTATCTGCTGAATGGATCGAACGAGCAAACGTCGCCTTAAAAGCACATCGCCGATGAGAGCCTTGCCGAAACGAATTCCGTTAAAGCAACCGCCATCGCGTTCTTGCTCATTCACACCAATCACACGTTAGCGAAACGAGTGGGTTGGGGGCGCTGCCTTCCGCATGCAGTTGGGGCAACAGACGTGCGGGAGCATTTCGATCGCCCCCAACCCCGTTCGCACGTGAGAACGAGCGTCTTCTCACGTCAGTGCATCGAAGCTATCCGGATTTGAAACGGATTGGAACCGGGAATTGGAGAAGATTCCCGCAATTCTTCGCAGTCTGATTTTGTTTTTTCACGGCCCTTCGTCGAACTTCGCCCACCGTCGTTGGAAACCGTAGTGGTTACACTATCGGTCCCCCGAAACTCCTTCCGCTTCGAAAGAATCCCCATGAAAAACGCATGCCTTGCACTGCTCATCGCGGTGGCTTGTTTGCGGGTGACTCACGCGACCGAGCGCCCGAACATCATTTTCTTCTTTGCCGACGACCAAACGACCAGTACCCTCGGTTGCTACGGCAACACTGTCGTTCAAACGCCAAACATTGACCGACTCGCAGACCAAGGCACCCGATTTGACAACATGTTTGTCAGCCATTCGATCTGCTGGGTCAGCCGCACTACGATTCTGTCCGGGCTATATGGTCGAGGCTACGGGACGGCCGGCCAACCCGATGTCGCACGCCCCGACGCGGTGGCCGAGTTGTACTCCGACCTGCTGCGCAACGCACAATACCGCACAGGGTACTTTGGCAAGTGGCATGCCAAGATGCCCAAAGGCTATCGTCCGGCGGACCACTTTGACGAATACGAAGCGATCGGGCGCAATCCGTTTTACAAAACACTTCCCGACGGAAGCCTGCGGCATGAAACCGATTTGATCGTCGATCGAGGCATCGATTTTCTGCGTTCACAACCCGCCGACCAACCCTTTGCACTCAATCTGTGGTTCAATGCCTGCCATGCCGAAGACAGTGACCGTCGCCCCGGGATCGGACAATTCCCGTGGCCTCAGTCGGTCGATGGCATGTACGACGACATCGACATCGCGTCTCCCAAGTTATCCGACCCAGCCATTTTCGAAGCCCTTCCTGACTTTATCGCCACGGCGATCAATCGCGAACGCTTTTTCTGGCGTTGGAACACCGACGAAAAGTATCAAACGAACATCCGTGCCTACTACCGAATGGTGTCAGGCATCGATCATGCCATCGGCAGGTTACTAACGGTACTCGAAGAACGCGGCTTGGCCGACAACACCATCATCGTTTATTCGGCCGACAACGGCTATCACATGGGCAACCGTGGACTCGCCGGTAAGTGGTCCCACTTCGAAGAATCACTCCGCGTCCCGCTGATCATCTTCGACCCACGGGTGTCTTCCGACCAACGCGGCAAGGTCAGCAACGACATTTCGCTAAACGTAGACTTACCGGCCACCTTCCTTGACTGGGCTGGGGTGTCAATTCCAGAGCGTTACCAAGGAGAGAGCTTGCGACCGATCGTCGATGACAAAGCCCCCGATTCGTGGCGCAAGGAATCGTTTCACGAGCATTTTGCGGTTCGTAATCGGATCGCAGCCTTCGAAGGCATCCGCAACGATCGCTTCAAGTACGTTCGCTACATCGACGAAGACAACCATGAGTTTCTGCACGACCTTCGGCAAGACCCCGACGAGCTGATCAATTTGGCGTCCGACCCCAAGCACACCGAAACCCTACGAGCGATGCGTGAACGCACCGATGCTCAAGTTGCCAAATGGGGCGGACCATTAGACGCGTTAAAGCAACCGTTCCAAAAGTCGACCGAGCGATACCCGGAAGCATCCGCGGCCAACGCCGGGATTCTATTTGACGGAAAGTCGCTACGGGGCTGGACCGGCGACCGGGACTACTGGTCGGTCGAAGACGGCGCGATCACCGGCAAAACCGATGGATCGCTGAAGATGAATCGCTTCCTAAGCTGGAAAGGTTCAACGGTGCGAAACTTTGACCTGACGGTAAAAGTTAAAGTCACACCGGGTGGCAACAGCGGTATCCAATACCGTGGCACTTCACGGCCGGACATCGACCTGGATATTGTGACCGGCTATCAGTGCGACGTGGTGGCTAACAACCCAAACTACAACGGCATGCTTTACGAAGAACGCGGAAGACGCATCCTTGCCCATACCGGCGAGCAAGTGATCATTGATCCCCAAGGCCGCAGTTGGATCGTTGATCGCATCCCCGTCCGTGAGTTCGAAGCCGATCAATGGCACGAGTTTCGAGTGCTCGTCCGCGGGAACCACCACCAGCACTGGATCGATGGGCACAAGACCGCCGATCTATTGGACTTTGACGAAGACGGCCGATCGCTCGAAGGCGTCTTTGCCGTCCAGGTCCACGTCGGCCCTGCGATGAAAATTCAGTACAAGGATTTTCAAATGAAGCATCTGCCGGACGACTTACCGCTCCGGCAATTTGCCGACCACCCGATTCCCGATGACGCCGTCGGTGTCCGCCCTCAGGGTCGGCTCCCCAAAGACTGGAAGCCGCCGGTCTATTCCGAAGTCAAACACGACGAATGAACTCTTCGGCATACGAGCGAACTTCCCGGCCATTAAGCACGTGCACCATCCGCAATTGCTGCACCTGCTCGTCGCTGAAAGAGTTCAGCGGGACATGGACGAGTGTTTTGCGATGGCGACGAGCCAATCGTCGCCATCCGCCACCGGGAGGAAGCGTGCTGAGCATCGCGATCTGACGACCTCGGCTGTGCAAACATGCCGCTGCGATCAAACGCTCTTCTAATGTTTCGGCATAGTCCAATCGCGGGTCCGTCCAGATTTCGGGGATCCAAACAGGCGGATAAAGAAACAGGGCGCCACCATAGCGAGCCAACCCGATCCCCGGGCCGACCATCTCCTCGCCAAAATTCGTGGCATAAAACGCCAGCGTCGATTCGTCTTTGTGCTCGGCAAACCACGTCGTCCGCCAAGGATAGTCACGAGGATCAGACGGCGAATCGAACAGCATCACACACGCATCGAGCGTCCCGCGGCTGGGCGGAATGACTTTTACATAGATGTCCTTGTCATACCAATGACGCAATGTGTCTCGGATGTCGATGCCGTCCTTGACGCTCGTCGTAAACTTTTCGGTTCGCGCCAAATCGTTCCCGATGATTGCCTTCGCCCGATCAAAAACGCGTGTGCGAAAGTTCTCGATCCGCTCGTCTTCGGGTGGGTAGCTGCACTGTGAATGCGGATTCCACTGGTACTTCCATCGATGCTTTTCTGGATTCGAGGGATTACGCTTGAGTTCCAGCGTGCGCCAACTGAAGGGCGGACCGGGCAAACGGTTCACCATCGAGAGCACTTCGCCATCGGGCAAGCGGACCTGATCGATCCCCAAACGAACTTCGGAAATCGGTTCATCGGTTTGATCCGCCAACGGAAGCTCTGCGTAGGCATATTGATTGGCCAACTGAGCAACATGCAATGCGTATTGATCCCCCATGATCTGCTTGGCCGCGTTGACGATCGTGATCAAGTCGGGCGTCATCCGCCGCGACATCAGCGAAAGGTTGCGGATGTACTGCAAACATTTCGAAAGATGCAACGGTGTGATGCGACGGGCAAATTGCTTCAATTCATCGCGATAGCTTTGGCGGGCTGCGATCAGCAGTTCCTTCACGCCGTCAATCTGAACATCTTCGTCGTTATCCAGTTCACGTCGCGCTCGTTCGTAGAGGCCCGTGATGTAGGGCAACTCGCCAAACAAAAACATCAACGTCCGTGGGTCGATCGAGTAACGTACCGGCGTCTGAACTTCGTCATGCTGTGGCCTCTCTGGCGAATCGGGCAATTCATTTCGTGACGCCGCGTCGCGCGAGAACCACTCCGTGTAGGCCTCCCGCACCCACGGCCAGTGCATCACGTTGGTCACGTACAAAATGCGTTCGAAACGTTCTTCGAGTTCTGCCAAACGCGATGCCATGTGCAAGATCCGGGCCCGCGTTTGACGGTCTGCCGGTCGTGGCAAACTTGGTAGCACCGCCGCCGCAAAGCGTTCTGCCGATACCTGGCGGACGGCAAAAGGGTCGGGCATCAGCGACGAAAACGGCTGGAACGGATCGGTTTCTAAATCCACATACGCTCGCGCGATGTGCTCCCCCATCGCGGCGCGGATGGCCATGATCACCGGTTGGCAAGGGTCGATCGGAACGTAGCTGGCCGGATCGTCATCGGGATCAATCGTCTCGTCGTCATCAGAGACGCTTGCTTCAGGATCGTAGGACTCGCCAAAGGAGGGGAACTTCGGTGAGGGGGTCTGAATGACAATCGATGGGTGCGGCAAGTCAAGAATTGCAGACTCCACCGGCTCCTGAAACGAAGCAGGCAACGGGACTGCGACGCAATCGAAATCTTGCTCCAGCATCCATCGCCGTACCGTCTGGGAAAACTGTCCACTCCCATGGATCACAGGAAGCACGGCAATTCGATCCCCCAAGCGAAGTAAATCAGGGGGGCTAAATCTCGTTTTACCGGTCATTGGTGGTTTATTTGGCCTTGCAGATACCTTTGGGGCGACATAAGATCACAGCACCTGAGAGAATTTATCTTTTCGTCGCTTCATCTAGCACGGATTCGTGTCGCGACACCCACTCGAAGGTTTATCGGACTTGCGATTGCTTGTCAGTCTAACAGTTATTTTTGAAACGCAGGTGTTTATTCCCACCTGCGTTTCTTTTTTGCGCCGATGTCAACACCTTTTGCTTCCCCGTCTGCTTTGAAGTCCAAATCATCGCGGCCTTGATCGTATAAACCACGACAGCCAAAGCCTGTGAACGTGGCCACCTCAACGGCCGGCTAATCCGTTTTGGGGGAACGCAAGTGGTTGTTCCCATCACCCCGTAATCGAACGTTCTGTTATCGCCGGAACCCATCGCGGAAATCGCTGACGGTTCGTCGATTTAATTAGAAGTGCGACGCCCCCCAGTGCTTCGTCTGGTCCGAATGTTCGAGTTCGGCTACCTGAGAACAAAGACGCCCGGGTTAGGCTCGACGGTCGCCGAATCAGCTCCGGAAAACGTCAACGCCAGTCGACACCAACTGGGGTCGAAGTCGTAGCCAACTTGGACGATTGTGCTTATCTTATGTCCCTGCGCGGATCCCCACCGCACAAATTCCCCATCACTCATCGATTCCCTGCACCGGACGCAGGATCAGCCATACGAAATTGTTGGTCTGAAACCCAATTGCGAAGTGTTTGTTTTAGTGCTTGCGGCAAATTGGGAAGGCGGTCATACCAACATCGTCAGCGGGCTTTCCGCGATGGTGATACCCAAGGTTCTCCCAAGACTTTCCCCACGAGGTGACTGTTGTGAAGCACTGGAAATGTCAACGCACGGCGATGTGGTTGGCGACGTTACTGTTGACGTTGTCAATTTTCGGCGGCGTCACTTCCGTCGCGGCCCAAGAATCGGCTGCGAACCCTGCCACTGAAACCGCCCAATCCGCTTCGACCGAGGGCGCATCGAATTCAGACGCCTCAACAGAGGACACCGCGTCGGATGCGATCGTCGACGAGGCGGGCGCCGAGCCGGCTGGCCTGACCGACGCCGAGATCGCCGACTCCTCTTTGGGTGCTCACAACGCTTGGATGCTGCTTTGCTGTGCGTTGGTGCTGTTCATGACCGCACCGGGCCTGGCGATGTTTTACGGTGGATTGGTTCGCCGCAAGAACGTTCTCAGCGTGATGATGCAGTGTGTTTTCTTGATGGGATTGATGACCGTCATCTGGGCACTCTACGGTTACTCGCTCGCCTTCGGGCCGACCGAACCGGGTAGCTGGATCGGTAACGCCGACTACTTGTTCATGAACGGCGTTGCCCGCCAATGGGACGAAACGCTAAATGCCCCCGTCACACCGATGGCTGGCAGCATGCCACGACTGACACACATGCTGTTTCAAGGCATGTTTTTCATCATCACCCCGGCGTTGATCTGCGGTGCGTTTGCCGAACGGATGAAGTTCAGTGCGATGGTCGTGTATTCGATCCTTTGGGGGACGTTTATTTATTGTCCGCTGTGTCACTGGGTGTGGGCCGAAGGTCCGCTGTCTTACTTTGCCGGTGAAAAGGCGCTCTTCGGTGGGATGGCAGGCGCATTGGACTTTGCCGGCGGTACCGTGGTTCATATATCCAGTGGTGTGTCGGCACTGGTCGCCGCGATTCTGGTTGGCCCTCGCATGGGTTTCCCCAATGAACCGATGCAACCTCACAACCTGACCTACACGGCGCTCGGTGCGGCGATGCTATGGGTCGGATGGTTTGGCTTCAACGCTGGCAGCGAATTAGCGATCGACGGTTTGACCTCCAGCGCATTTGCCACCACGCACTTCTCAGCTGCGGCCGGTGCGGTCGCCTGGGCGATGACCGAATGGATCGTTCTCGGTAAACCGACCGTCCTCGGCGCCAGCTCGGGTGCCGTTGCGGGCTTGGTTTGCATCACGCCGGCGGCCGGCTTCGTCCAGCCGATGCCCGCGTTGATCATGGGTGCGATCGCCGGAGTCGTTTGCTATTGGGCCTGTAGTAAACTCAAGCACACGCTGAAATACGACGACGCCTTGGATGCGTTCGGCGTCCACGGTGTGGGCGGAACCGTCGGGGCAATCCTGACCGGAGTGTTTGCCACGCGCGTCGCCTGGGATGTCTCCGAGGGTCAGCTATTGGGCTTGATCGAATCGGGCAGCCCAACATTGCTAATCAAGCAAATCGTTGCGGTCCTGGTCACGCTGGTCTTTGCCGGAGTCGGCAGTTTTGTCTTGCTAAAGATGATCGACATCGTGATCGGGCTTCGCGTCCCTGCAGAAAACGAACAACGTGGCCTCGACATCACCGATCATGGTGAAGAAGGCTACATGTTTGCCTAACGACGCGTTTTTTCGGTCACTCGAAACGCCATAGAGATCGCGGCGGTGCACAGCAATGTGGCCGCCGCGATTTTTTGTGCACCTCCCACGCCCACGCTCGGCAACTCTGCGACCAGCCCCCACAACAACGATCCGGACGACATCGACAAAGCTAACGACGTGAGATAGCAACTCATCCCTCGTGCTCGCATTCGTCCGGGAAGAATTGTCTGTGCGGCGGTGTTAAGTGTCGTCAGCGTCATCATCCAGCCGAATCCCATGATCAACATGCCGACGACCGCTGCCCAACGTTCGTTGATCGCCCCCATCATCCCCAAACCGATCGCCATCATCACCATCGCGATCGAAACGGTCCGGTTGTTTCCAACGCGGTGATGCAACCGATGTAAATAGCGAGCCGCCACAACCGCCCCGGCACCAAAACAGGTGACCAACAATCCAAAACCGTCAGCTCCCCATTGAAGTCGCTCGCGGGCTACTAACGGCAATAGTCCCCACAACGCACTTGCCGGCCCGACGAACAACATCACACGGAAAATGACGTGCCGCATCTCTGCCGTCCGATAGACATAGCGCAACCCTTGATAAAGGGATATTCGAAACGACAGTCCGCGACTTGATTCACTGCGGTCACGCTGCCACAGAAGCAGTACGATGATTACCCCCGCAAACGAAAACGCGTTGACCGAAAACGCAATCCATGCCCCGGTGATCGCGACCAGAGCCCCGGCGAGCGCTGGCCCGACCGCCCGGGCCAGGTTGAAGTTCAAACTGCCCAGTGCGATCGCCCGGGACAACTGCTTGCGTTCGACCAACTCGGGGATGGACGCCTGCCAAGTGGGAACATGCAGCGTCAGACCGATACCGATCAGAAACGTTAGCCCGAGCAAGATCCAACTGGTCACCAACCCCGTCGCCGACAAAATCGCCAGCGTCCCCGTCGACAGCAACAAGACGAATTGGGTGGCGAGCAGCAGTATTCGTCGATCGATTCGGTCTGCCAGAACGCCCGCGGGAATCGCCAGTAAAACAATTGGAGTCGCCATCGCTGTCCGCACTGCCGAAACCATCTGGGGCGATGCGTCAAGATCGGTCATCAACCAACCGGCGCCGATCTCGTGCATCCAGGTCCCCAAATTGGACACCAATGACGCGATCCAGAATGACCGATAAACCGGTTGCTTCAGTGGCGCCCAGGGGGACGGATCATCCTCGACAACGACCTTCGCAGGTTCGAAGGGGTTTTCGTCGCGAGGCAGTTCGTTGCCCTGGAGGGCCAAACCGCCACCGCCGGACGTTGATCGATCGATAGGGTTGTCTGTGTTGTCCATCACCTACACCTTCCACCAGTGACAACAACATGACCAGGGGGGAATCGCGTTTACGAGCCTTTCGGATTGCTGACGTCCCTTCCGAGACCATTGATCCGGCCGAAGGAACACTTCAGACTACCCCGCAGATCGCTCTCTCTTTCATCGAAGACCGTTTTACTACCAAGATCGAGCATGATGCATTTTGATTGGATCGTTTTTGATTCCACCGGAACCCTGATGCACCCGGAGCCTGATGCCGCGGCCGTCTACCACCAGTTTGGGTCACGCCACGGCCTAGAATCGACGATCGAGGAAATCCGTCAGCGTCTCAAGCAAGCGATGACTCGCCACTTTCTTGGTGAAACGATCAACCATGCGACCGACGACGCGAACGAAGAGCAACGTTGGCGTCGCATCGTTGCCGATACCCTTCCCGAAATCGCCGCCGGTGAATTTGAAAGCACATTTCGGGAATTGTGGGAATCTTTCGCCCGGCCTTCGTCTTGGCGACTTTTTGATGATGTCCTGCCGACGGTAAAGCGACTCAAAGACGGTGGCTACAAGATCGCGATCGCTTCAAATTTTGACGAACGCCTACCGCCATTGGTCGATGCGCTCGGCTTGGCACCCTTCGTCGACGAAATCTTGATCAGCAGCCGCGTTGGCTTTAGTAAACCAAACATCCGCTTCTATCATCTTGCCGCGAAACGCTTGGACGCGACAAACACCCAACGTCTGCTGATGATCGGTGACACCTATGCCGGCGATGTCGAAGCGGCGCGGCAATCCGGCTGGCAAGCCAGACACTTGGTGCGTGATCGCGACGATGCGATGATCGCATTGACTGCGGATCTGTAACGGCGGCCCAGAGCAGCGAGCGCGTTCGCTGCTCAGCCTGACTCGGTTGACTGCTTACGCTCCTTGGCTCGCGCCAACCATCGATACATCACTTCGACGTTCTCATCGCTGAGCCGGGTCTTCACGAGCTTGAGTTCTTCGATGAAGCGATCAAGTTGCGAAAGAATGGCCGGGCGATTGTGGTTACAAATCGCGGTCCACATTTCCGGATCACCGGCGGCAACCCGCGTCATGTCACGCCACCCGCTGCCAACGAGAGGCAAAGAGGGGTCGTCAGGAAACGTCGCGAGCAAAGACGAAATCAAATGCGGAACATGGCTGACAGCGGCGAGTCGTTCGTCGTGCTCCGCCGGTGACATCAGCACCAGACTGCCACCCGTTTGCCGCCAGAATTGCTTCGCGCGCGCGAGCATCGTCGCATCGGTTCGTTCGTTCGGTGTCAAAATCACGCACTTCCCATCAAACAAATCCGGCATCGCATTTTCGACGCCCGTTTTCTCCGATCCTGCGATCGGATGAGCCGCCACGAATTGCCGGAAAGCACGAGTCGACTTGGATTCGATCTCGTCAACAATCAATGCCTTGGTGCTGCCGACATCGGTGATCAACGTCTGGTCGTCAAGGACCTCGCATGCCTGTGCCGCCAAGGTGGCAATCTTATCTACTGGCGAGCAGATCACGACTACGTCAGCACCGCGACAAGCTTCGCCGATCGTGGTGTGCCCTTCGTCAATTGCCCCCGATCGCACCGCCGTTTGCGCCGTCGATTCGCGACGGCTGTAGCCAACGACTTGTACGCCGCGTCGGCGCAAGGCATGACCGACGCTGCCGCCAAGTAATCCGACGCCGATAATTGCGACTCGGTTGAGCCATTCTGGTTTGGGGGGAAGGTCATCCATTGCCAAAGTTTAACACCGAGCACTACCGACCGCCCAGCCGACTAAACGGCGAGTCGTTGGCCGGCGTAAGTGACAAAATTGCTGATCATCTCCGAGCAGATTCCCTTGCAATCATTCGAATTCCCCAGAAATGTTTGCAAGGCTTCCCCCCCAACGGATAACCTGTTTGATTCGCTTCCTCGACTCACTTCCTTTCACCAGGACACTGCGATGGCCCGCCGGTATTCGCTATTCGCCGCCACACCGCTGATCGTTTCTGCTGTCATGTTTTTCGCAGTGGCAGCCAACGCGTTCCTTGGCCCGATGGATTTGTTGGCGCAGCAACCGCAGGCGAAACAGAATGATCAGCAATCCCCGAACACCGAAATAGCCCCTGGGTCTGAGTCTGCATCGGCACCTGCCGCGTCTTCAAAGGCAAACGCATCGGAAGCGACGCCCACAGATGCGGCCTCGGAAAACTCATCGGCTCCGCAACCGACAACCGAGAAACAGAAATCGAATGAACCGCCAGCCGAAGAACCTACTCCCGCACAAGCGTTCAAATCAGTCCTCGACGAACTTGAGAAAGAGATTCTCGATCTCGAGCAAAAGACAAAGTACGGAATGCAGCCGATTGAACTCTATGCCACCGAACTGACCGAAGAATACAACTCGATCGCCGCATTACTCGCCGATAAACGGATCGAGAATTACCCCAAACTCACAGCGACCGACCAACATTCCTTCGATCGCCTCAATCGGATTTCGATGAAACTCTGGTACCTCGAGTTCATCGGGTCACAGCTTTTTAACGACACAGACTCCACCCGGCAAATCTCCCGGCGTGCCAACGGATTGATCAAGGATCATTCCGAAGCGATGCGAGATCCCGTGCTTTCGAAACGATTTCGCGATCTTTCGCAACGTGCAATGCAGTTGAACCATCGACGTTATCTCAGTCGCTATAGAAACGTCTTTCACTTCATGCGACAACCGAGCCAGGAAGACAACGACGACGCGCCACCGGCGGCCGAATACTCCATTGAATCACTACGTCTACCGCTCAGCCGCCTCCTTCGATTGACGTTCGATGGCGAGACGATTGCCCTCGATCGAAACCATTGGGAAACCTCCTTCGGTGGCACCACCTTGAAAGAGATTGACGAATCGATCATGGCCGAGCTTGCCGCTCGCGATATCGAGTTTGATAGCGAAGACCGAACGTTTGACTATCAAAAACGGCAGCTTCTCTCCCATCCTCCTCAAGCATTGTTATTTCTAAATTTCCAACATTTTGCGACCCGTGATGATCGTTCACCACGGCTGTCATCGCTGATGCGAACACCGCTGAGATCAATCAGTTTTCAATCCGACCAATTAAACGCATCGTTCGTCGATTCCCCTACGGAATTTCAACTCTTCGTCCGTGAGACGAACTCCGGTCGAAAGCAAATCTTGCAGTTCGAATACAAGGAGGAAGGAACGTTGATGATTCGCATCATCGGCGATCGCAATTTCCAACTTGAACAGTCGGCCGATGGACGGATGCGTTGGATTGACATCGGCGATGACACCAATGTTTACGAAGCGGATTCGTTTGCAAAGCTCTACGCCGAACACCCCGATGCGGTGGAATCACGCCTACTCCCCTATCTTGATCGTTTTGGAATCCTGCCGCCTTTGACGCGTTTCGATTCGCTGGTCACGTCACGCGTCATTGAAATGTTGAAAATTGACATCGAAAAAGCGCAATCTGATGTTCGGCAATTGATCGAGCAGATGGAAAGCGGTAGCTTTTCACAACGGCAAGCCGCCTATCGCCAGCTGACGCACAATATCGAACGCTACGCGATCGTGCTTGACCAGTTGCCCGAACGCCAGGTGTCCTCGCCCGAATTGGCCACCCGCTTGGACGAAGCACGAAAAAAGTATCAGTCCCAATACCGCGAAGTTGATGGATTGATCCTGCGTTCCAATTGGCTGACCGACCGTAATTACCTCGGCAAACTTATCGAGCAAGTCAGCGACGCCAACAAGCCGTTCATTCGCCAACAACTCGACAAGCTTGCCCCTTGATCTATCACGAGTGTTTACGATGCGATTTTCATTGGCGATTCTGCTCTGGGCTAGCGTTCAACTTCTCAGCCCACCGGTTGGGATAGCACAAACGGCAGATTCAAGCGTTCGCCCGGAACACCCGATGCTCCACAGTCTGATGGATGACGTCTGGGAATTCGAACTGCAAGAATCTCCAATGTTGGCGACGGACGTGGGAGACCCAAGAGGCCAGGACCAACTGGCATCGAACACATTGGATGATTTCAAACGTCGCGATCAACGTCGCGCCGGATTCCTCACACGGCTATCTAAGATCGATTTCGGAAGCCTTTCCCCTGGTGATCGGATTGACGCCGAATTGCTACAGCGAAAGCTTTCCGTAGATCGCTCCGACTACCAACTCGGCCTCCACCTGATGCCGATTAACAACCGCGAAGGCTTCCATATTGGCTTGCCGGAACTTGCCCAAGCGATGAATCCGGATTCAAAAGTCGATTTCGAAAACTACATCTCTCGACTGCACGAATTTCCACGCTTTGTTGATGAACAGATCACGCTGATGCGTGAAGGACTCAAAGCAGGAATGGTTCAACCGGCGATCATCATGCGTGATAGTGCCGATCAGGCCGCCGCCCATGTGATCGACGATCCACAACAATCGCTGTTCTTGACCAACATCAGCGAAGAATCAATTGAGAAACTCCCACCGGAACAATGGTCACCACTTCGCTTGCAGATCATTGATGCGATCAAGACAAGCGTCATTCCATCGTATGCCAAATTCGAAACCTTTTTGCGTGACGAATACGTCCCCGGCTGCAGTGGCAATATCGCCGCCCGCGCACTTCCTCGCGGACAAGAGCTTTATCAATCGCAAGTGACCAAATTTACGACGCTCCCGATGACGCCCGCACAGCTACATCAAAAAGGGATCGACGAAAACGCACGCATTCGTCAGCAGATGGTTGCGATCAAGGAACAAGTAAAATTCGAGGGCGACCTACCGGCATTTATCGAACACCTACGTACCGACGAGCAGTTCTACCCCAAGACACCGGAAGAACTGATGAAGGAGGTCGCCTACATTCTGAAAAAAGCCGACGGCCGCCTTCCGACGTTATTCGGGAAACTACCGCGGACACCCTATGGGCTTCGCAAGGTTCCCGACTATGTGGCCCCGCAAACGACGTCTGCCTACTACTGGCCACCGGCGGCCGACGGTTCTCGCGGCGGCTTCTATTACATCAATACCTACAACCTTTCTGCTCGGCCGCTTTATCAACTCGAAGCTCTTTCCCTACACGAAGCCGTCCCCGGACATCACCTTCAGCTTGCTCTACAAGCCGAACTCGAAGGCCTGCATCCGATCCGCAAACAAAGCTATTTCCCAGCATTTATCGAAGGCTGGGCGTTGTACTGTGAACGCCTTGGTGGTGAATTGGGATTCTACAAAGATCCCTATCAAGAGTTTGGCCGATTGAGCATGGAAGCGTGGCGAGCGAGTCGCCTGGTCGTCGACACCGGCATTCATGCCATGGGCTGGACGCGCGAACAAGCGATCAATTACATGCTCGACAATACGGCACTATCAAAGCACAACGTCGTCGCCGAAGTCGATCGCTACATCGGTTGGCCGGGCCAAGCGCTCGCCTACAAGGTGGGTGAGTTGTTCATCAGCGACCTACGTAAACGGGCGGAAGAAAAACTTGGTGACAAGTTTGACCTCCGCGCCTTTCATGATTGCGTTTTAAAAGAAGGTTCGGTGCCACTCCCCGTGCTGGAACGGCAGGTGATCGCCTGGATCGAGCAGCAACGACAGCGCTGATGCCCGCCCTATTACCGACGCCGACGACGTGTTGAGACGATCACCCCGAGGCCTGACAGCACAGCAAGTGATCCAGGTTCCGGAATCGCGGTCACACTAAGCGTCTCGACCGTAAAGTCCAGTGAATATGAAAAAGGAGCACCACCTGTCCCTGTCGGTCGGGTGCCTCGAACAGTCCCGCTGGCGATTTCAAAGTCGGCTAAATCGATAGTCGAAGGAAGATCTGTCGAACTGAATGCCGTCGCATCGTTGTCATTGAATTGAAGTGACATATAGCCGTCTTCGAGATTGCCATCGACATTGATCTGCGTTCCCTGCTGACTGACCCAAGTGTCTTGCTCTCCATCGCTGATCGCGAGCGATTCAAATGGCAAAGCGCCTAATACCGGAACATAGTCATTGGCAATTCCTGCATTGTAAGCGCCTTCATTTGTCAACGTTGAACCATTGATTTGAAATCGGAATCCCTGTGGAACCGCCTGAGCATATCCGGCGCCACTACCGGCAACGTCGCCATCGATGGTCGCATATGGCGTCGCGGACGTGTTCAGGAAAAAGTACCCTGTGATATTGTCGTCGACAGCGACCACTGTGTCATAAAGCAATACATTCGGGTCAGCGAAGTTATTGTCGAACGCATTAGTGACCGTCCCCGTAAAATCGTACCGCACCAATTCAGCTTTCGCCTTAGATGAAGATCCGATCACAAACATCGCCAGTGCACAGAACAACTTGCTTACGAAAAGTAATTTAGCCAGCCTCTGTCTTCGAAAGAATTGAATCCTCACTTTGCTTCGCCTCTCAATATTTTTGTAATATCAAGCCATCGAATGATGGCTAGAAAGGGATGCCACAGCGGAACGGTTCCCCGCAACAAATCCCGATTGAAGATATGGGAATCAATGTAGGCAGAACGCCTGACGCCTGCTCGCAACTTGCGATAGATTGTCGACAAATCGCCAGTTTTTATGGGTCAAGTCCGAGACTGCGTCGCACTCATCGCACTGTTTGATCTACTCATTTTTGAGAACGCGCAGGGCAACACGCTTCACTCAACTCGAACTACGGCGACTTCCTTATCAAGACATTTTGAAGACAACTTCACTTGGCAAGCGTTTCATGATAGGCGCTACGTTGATTTTTCAACGCCGTTTCCGTCGTGTTATCAAGACCAACGACGAGAGGTACAGGCCCCACGTTGTGGACGGTTCCGGAATCGCACTAACGGTCGCCGCGTAGCCAAGACTAAACCCATCCCCAACGCCACTGCTCGACCAACTGAGCTGCATCGTCAGCGTCGGATTGACTTCGGTAATTTCACTGAATTCGATGGCTTGCGAGAAAAACAACTGAGCCTCGGCCAAGTTTGAAAAGCTCCATTCCTGATCGCCCATTGAGCTACCGATGGTAACCATCATGGAGTCAAACCCATTGCCGGTCGCTTCAAAACTCTCCCACGCAATCAGAACATTTGATGATTCTTGTGAATCGTTGAACTGCAAAGTTGTTTCAATTGAAGTATCTATGACTCCCAGCGCTACTGATCCATACTCACCTCCGATCAGCCCTCGAACGACCTTCACTGTCGATTCCGTTGTGAGTTGACTGGATGCCACTAGCGCCGACGATGCCAACAGCCCGGATTCATCTATCACCCCGGATTGGTCGGGGTAGAATGCACTCACATCGACAATCGAAAATGCATCAGCAGTCGAACCACTACCGATGGTGCCATCGGAAAGAACGCTCGCCTCAACACTGGTGATCCCCTTCACGTCGGCCGAGATTTGTGTCCAAACTTGAACTGGGTCATCGTTTTCGTCCCCTAACGCTCCGCGGACAGTTTCGGCAGTCGCCGTCACGAATCCCGAGACACCTTCACCGGTTGACCGTGCGATCGCTTGCCGACCTTCGGCGCTGCTAAATGCGTAGGCCTCGCCCTGATTGGTCGTCGCGGTCGCCTCTGAATTTGCCACACCACTACGCGATGACAAATACCGATCGTTTTCTCCCAACCCGAAGCCACCAATCGCTTCAGAGTATGCTTCGGCGTATTGGCCAATCCCAAGTGTCATCGCCGAAGCATTCGAGAGGGCGGAAGCTTCAAACGCATTGCCACCAGGAGCTTCGCTGTCGATGGCAAAGCCAGCATCGCCGCCATAAGCGAATGATTCGGCGAACGCTTCGGCGTTTTCCGAAACCGAGGAAGCGTCGGCGATTCCGCGACCTCCCTGACCGCCAATTGCACCAGCAACCCCATCGCCTCCCCAACCTCCACCTGCGTACGCATACGTCGAAGCCGTCCCGGTGTTGCGAAGTATCACCGACGATGATGCTTCCGCACCGCTACCGCCAACGCCACTGCTGTTGACTCGATCGCCACCCTGCCCACCGTACGCAAAACCCCAAAGCGTTGAATCCGAATTGTCATTATTTGCCGACAGCGAGCTCATCGCATCCCCGGCGGCCCCGATGTTTCCTGTCCCGAAATCGCTTTGGTAGCCGACGTCACCCGAGTCACCACCTTGAACGATCTGTTCAACAAATGTCTGACCGGTAGAACTGAGAGACTGTGCCGTCACTTGATTGATGATCTCGACCGATGCACCATCGCCGGAATTCCCATTACCGCCGATAACATCACCCCCACTACCTCCCTGAAAGTAGCCATAAGCATTTGCCAGACCTTCGACAGTCGTTGCCGAAACACTTCCTCCGGCAGTTGCACCAGCACCACCGGTACCTCCCACTTCATCGAATGCCAATCCACCATCACCACCAAACGCATGACCTTGAAGAGTGACATCGTCGGATCCAGAGGTTGTGGCCGAAAGATCGATTGTTGCCTGCCCCCCTTTCCCTCCTGTACCGGTCCCAGACCGAATCCAACCACCGGAACCACCCCAAGCAACATCATAAGCATCGATCATCCCGTCGGTGGTTACCAAGTCTGTCATCGCCGATGCATCCCCCCCCTGGCCGCCGTCAGATCCTCCGACACCATCCCCTGACTCTCCGCCTCGCGTTTCGCTGTAGGTAAAAAGCGTTCCAGTTTGTGTGCTGACTATCTTCGACGATGCATCACCTCCGTTGCCCGATGTTCCGGTATTGTCGTCGCGGGAGCCACCACTACCAGCAAACGAATAGAGTGAAACGGCCGCTTCGGCAGCATCAAGATTTTTCGAAAACTCATTGATCGCTTGCCCCCCAAGTCCCGCAATCCCTGCTTGCGCATTGCCACCAGCCCCGGCATAGATAGTCTGAGTGATATTCACGTCTCCAGACTCCTGAACGCTCACGCTGATCGCGTCTTGAAGAGTCCCGTTTCCTCCCCGACCCCCGTTTCCTGTTCCGATCCCGTTTCCTCCATTTCCACCTTGGACCTCAACGAGCGAGTCTGCTCCAGTAATTCCGATGGCCGAAGATTTAACGCCGATGATCGATGCATCCTGCCCGCTTCCGCCATTTGCATTCCCTGCAAGTGCATCACCGCCGCTACCGCCGATCACCGTTAGTGCCGCTCTCGCCCTACCATCGCTCGATATTGCGATGGCGCCGTCAGCGAGTGCGGTTGCGATTCCGCCGTCGCCTCCGTCACCAGCGAGACCATCAGCCCCGGTTCCAACGCCGAATCCCCCGATACCTCCATCGCCACCGTTGCCGGCTGAGATTTGCAAATCAGCTACGATCCGCCCGGTACCTTCCGAACGAATGCTGCCACTCGCATCACCACCGTTTCCTCCGCGCCCACCGGAACCTCCATCGAATGTTTCGGATAACGCGTTTCCTCCATCGCCTCCACGCCCGCCATTACCAGCTACCAATCCGCGATAGAGTTCGCCGATCGCATCAATCGCTTCGCTGATCGATGCACCAATTCCACCATCCGTTCCTACTTGCCCGGGATCCAAGCTTGCTCCGTTCACCCCATCGGTTCCGTCATCCGCTTGCGTCGTCACCCGCTGACCAAATGAATTTGATGCACAGACGCAAACAAGAAGAACAACACAAACTCGAATCATCAAATCTATCCTGAGACGCGGATCAAACGGGCAGCCCTGCTAAACCAAGCCGATGGCGAGCAATCTTTACTGCAGCGACGCCAGTCCAATTTCGACGAGTATAACTCAACGAAACGACCACCGGGGGGGGATGATGCCAAAGCGAAAAAAGAGTGGATGGTTTACGCCACCGTGAACAAGCAGACCGAAAGCAGATGCCTTCAAGAAAAATCAGCAGCGGCTTGACGAGTATGCAATTCAATCTCGTCGTCTATCTGAAAGATCGACCCCGTCACGATTACGATCTCTCCCGGCTGGTGCGATCGCTAAAGCGTCACGCTCCTGCTTCATGACGGCATGCGTGACAGTTGACTCCGCTCCGAAGGTTGACGCAACGGAACATCCAATGCCGGACTGCGGGCAACGACACCCTGATCGGTGTTGACGGCAAACATTGACTTCAAAGAGGTCCGCCTTTGACCCGAACGACTAGCTGAGCTCGGGCAACTGGTGGCCCATCTTCTCACGCTTGGTTTCGAGGTAGTGCTTGTTGTGCTCGTTGGCCGGCGGAACGATCGGCACTTGGTCCACCAACTTCAAATCGAAGCCGCGCAAGTTGAACGCTTGACGTTTCTTCGGATTGTTCGTCAGCAAACGGACTTCGCTAATCCCGAGGTCCTTCAAGATCTGTAGGCCGACGCCGTAGTCACGCATGTCGGCCTTGAATCCGAGTGCATGGTTTGCTTCGACGGTATCAAGCCCCTGGTCTTGAAGGGCATACGCTTTGATCTTCTCCGCCAGCCCGATGCCGCGACCTTCCTGAGGCAAATAAACGAGCGCACCGCGCCCTTCGGCCCTGATCATTTCCAGCGCCATGTGAAGCTGGTCTCCACAGTCACATCGCAACGAAGAAATCAAGTCACCGGTAAAGCAACTGCTGTGCATTCGGACCAGCGGCGGCTGTTGGCCTTCGTCATCGTGGGTCAAGTCTCCGAGTGTGAGCGCGATCGGTTCTTGGGCTTCAAAGTCAACCGAATAGACGATGACTTGAAACTCGCCATACTTAGTCGGCAGACGCGATTGTGCGGCGCGGCTGACCAGCTTCTCACTCACGCGACGATGGGCAATCAATTGCTCGATGCTGACGATTTTGAGTGAATGCTTTTTGGCAATCTCGATCAGTTCCGCGCGACTGGCTCGATCCCCTTCTTCGTTCAAGATTTCGCACAAGACACCGGCCGGTTGCAACCCAGCCATTCGGGCCAAATCCACGGACGCTTCGGTGTGCCCGGCGCGGCGAAGGACGCCACCTTTCTTGGCAATCAGGGGATAGACGTGGCCGGGGCGAACAAAATCGCTTACCTGGCACTCGGGATCGGCGATCCGCAGGATCGTTTCGCTTCGTTCAGCCGCCGTGATGCCGGTCCGTGCCGTTGCGATGTCGATCGGCGTGACAAAGGCGGTGCGAAGCGGCGCATTGTTATCGGGAACGACCGGGGTCAATTCCAGTTTTTTGCCGACTTCGGGAAGGATCGGCACACAGAGTTGCCCCCGCCCGCTGAGCATGAAATTCACCACTTCGGGAGTAGCTTTTTCAGCAGCACAAACGAAGTCGCCTTCGTTTTCTCGATCTTCGGCATCGACAACGACGACGACCTCGCCGCGGCGAATGGCCTCGACGGCTTCGGGAATGGTGTTCAGGCACAGATCTTCGCCGCTATCGTCGGCAAGCGAATCATCAATCGGCAACGAATCGTTTTCAGGCATCATGAATCATGGGACTGGGCGAATTTGAACACACCACTATTATACGCTTGGGCCTTCATTACTAGTGCTCTCTTGCCCGTGCAGGTTCGGGTTTCAACAAAACAGCTGCCGTCGTCCTCCGATCGTTTACAGTGACGCTCGCCGGCAGCGCGTCAGGAAGACTGATGATCAGCAATGGTGCAGGGTTTCCACCTTGATTTTTCACAAGCCGGTTGACCGTCCCCGACGGTCTCACGGGAATCCATGCACTCGTGTTTCGTCACCATCCGAAATTAGGATTACCGAATGGCGTTCGCCACGGATACTCCGCAACGACCAGGCTCGCGCCCGTCGGCTAGTCGGTCACACCGAAGTTCACATCAATACCATGCGTTAGCCGCATCGGATCGGTGTGCTGTTTTGAGCTAACCGATCGAAATTCCCATCAACCGTGCCCCGACGAATTCCCAGGTTCATGAAAAAGCTTCATGCAGTTTCGTTTCTTTGGGTTGCACTTGTTCCTTCGGCAACCACTGCCTTCGCAGGTGAGGGCATTACAAAGTACGCCGACGTCAAGTACGACGACGTCGCAGACGCCCATCAGGGGCATGCCGGCTTATGCGACGTCTATCTTCCGCAAATGGGCGATCGAGCCAATGAGCCGCCGCAACGTCACCCCGTCGTTCTGGTCGTTCACGGGGGCGGCTGGATGACCGGAGACAAGTGGACGATGCACCGCCACGCAAGCGAGCTTGCTAAACGAGGGATCGCTGCCGTCTCGATTAACTATCGCCTGGCGCCGACGTCGAAATTTCCAGACCAGGTCGACGACGTCCGAAGCGCGTTGGTGTGGCTGTCGGAACATGCCGACCGCTACCGATTCGATCTTAATCGCGTTGGCCTTTACGGCTATTCGGCCGGCGGGCATTTGGTTTCCCTCGTCGCAACACTATGCGATGAACCCTGGGAACGGGTACGGCATAGCACCCGATGGGAGGAAAATGACCCTCGTTGGAAAAAGCTGCCAGCAATCCAAGCGGTGTGTGCGGGTGGCCCGCCAACCGATTTTCGCAACATGCCCCCGGAAAGCCTCGCGCTTGCGTACTTTCTGGGCGGATCACGAAAAGAGAAACCCGAAACGTACGTCGCAGCCTCTCCGATCTGCTTTGCGTCGAAAAATGACCCAACCTTCAAGATCATCCACGGTGAAAAGGACGTACTGGTCGCACTCTCCAACGCAACCGACTTTCACCAAGCTCTGCTCGATGCGAAGGCCAAATCATCTCTGCAGACCATGCCCAACAAGGGCCACATGATGGCGTTCTTCAGTCCTCAATTGACCAAGGGGATGCTGATATTCTTTGACCGAGAACTCCGTTCAGTCGTATCCGACGACGACACTCCCTGAATGAGTGGTGTCGCTCGCCGCCCACCGCACGTCGTTAAAGTCAACGCAATCGATACGACAGCGACAATTCTTTCGCTCGTCAAATCACGCATGACCCGCTGTCGATGAATGCCAACAGGACTGGTTTTTCTTTAATCGACATGTGGTATCCGTGGCTGCTTTTTCGAATTGTCATCGCCGGTTTCATTTTTGTTTCACGGTGGCGTGCGCCCTCGTGGTGGTTGCCAGCGGTTGCTCACGCGCGTTCTATCGACGACAAGCCGATCAGGATGTGTACTCAATTTACGCCGAAAAACGATGTGAAGAAGCCTACACAATACCACCGCTTCCACGGATCGATGTTGATCCACGATCGCGTTTCTTTGATCCCTCGCCGGAGGACTGCCCCGCACTGCCGTTCCCCGAACCGCAGCTTTATGGCTACGAACTTCCGTCACTCGCGACGGGTAACCCTTTCGCTGCCCCGCTGAGCCAGACTTCACCAAAAACTGAATCATCAGCACCAAATACAGATGGCGCGTCTGCGGCCGAAAGCATCGTCGCGCCCGAGGGTGTCCCCAGCAAAGACATCCAATCGCTTCCGCTTCCATCCGATTCGGATCGAAACCGTCCCGCCGAGCGACCGGAAGCCAGCGGTTCCGAAGCAGTCGCTCCGTCCCCGTTTAGCAACAACTCACCTCGCCTTGACGCCCCGCTCACTTCTGCCCCCGTGGGCTCGCCGGAACTCGAATTCGCGAACTACCTAAATTCGGATCGCCCACACGCAGAGGATTTCAACCAACAGGTTGCCGAACTTCGGGAAGTAACCGAGCAAAACCAAGAAGTTCAGCTAGCTGAACTTCTCAACCAATTCGTACAGCAAAACAAGCAGACCGATGACAACGGCGAAACGGCTTCGCCTGATCCAAGTCGTCGATCAAGCGAGGCCGCTCAAGGTGACGAAGAGGATCTTCGTATCGTCCCAATCCCTGCAGAGTTTTGGGAGCAACTTCCCGAATCTTGTTTGCGGAGAATGCTGGAGTTCGATTCCGTCCGCCAAGAATTTAGGCGAACGTTTAAATCAGAAACGGATGCTCGCATCGCTGAGCTTCGCAGTACCGCCCCGCGGTTGACATTGCCAATGATTGCTGAGCTTTCAACGTTCAACAACCGTGACCTGCAAACGCAAAAAGAAAACCTTTATCGGGCCGCATTGATCCTTAGCGCTCAGCGGTACGAATACTTGCTGCGACCGACGCGCCGTGGAAATGGAACGGGAGCCTCGTTTGATTACATTCGTGCGGACAGCACCAGCCGCACCGGTATGGCGATTCCGTCGGGAGTTGCGGTCACTCGAACTACCGCGACCGCCGGTCAATTCCTTTCAAGCTTTGCGAATGACGTTGTCTTAACTTTCAATGGCCCACAAGGGTTCTCGGCAAACATTGCTTCGGAACTGCTATTTGACTTTCAGCAGACCATTTTTCAGCGTGACATCGTCTTCGAAAACCTAACGTCGGCCGAGCGTAACGTCATCTATGCCGCCCGCGACTACATCCAGTTTCAACGCGCCTTGTTTGTCGAACTGGCGGGACGGTACTACCGACTGTTATTAACCTATCGCCAAATCGAGATTAGCTCACAGGACTACTTCAGCAACTTGCGTGCGTTTCTACAAGGACGTGCCGAGTTCTTACAGGCGGGCCGTATTCCACGTGTCCAAGTCGACCAATTCGAGCAAAACGCGCTCAGCAGTAGCAGCTCTCTCGTCCGAGACTGTAACTCTCTGGAAACATCACTCGACAACTTGAAGTTGGACGTTGGCGTGCCACCGGAAATGGCGTTGAACATTGACCTAGAGGAACTCGAAACGCTGACCGCCAGCGATGCGTTGACGGTCACCCGGCAGCTCGTCATGCGGAAGAAACTGTCACTCCTTGATGCCGAAGGGGCACAAATTTCTGATCGCAACGCAGCCGTCAACGGAGCGATCGTGCTGATCCGACGACTCGAGGAAGCGATGCAGGCGAGACGTGAGATCGAAGGCGAAGCGGGATCGACACCGACCGAACAACTCACTCCGTTGCTAACTGAAAAACTTGCGTTACTAGAAGCAAGGCTACAGTCCGACACGCTAAAGCAGGACCGTAGTCAGCTACTTAAGACCGACCCGCCGGCGGCAACAGAGTTTTTCCGGACCGTTGACCTGATTGAGTCGGAACTCTATCAGATCAAACGCGCGATCTACTACGATTCAATGCTTAGCGAGCATCAAGTCGATGTTCGATCGCCAGTCGAACAAATCACACGCGATCAGGAATCGTTACAGGATCTAGTTCAACAATGGAAAGACGCCGAAGCCGCACAAGACTTCGATCGCCTCGATGAACTGGTCCTATCGGTCAATGGCTTGCTTGAGTCGACCGAACAGTTGATCACCCGCTTCGTCGACCCGGTGTTGCCCCGTGATCCCGATGAACTTAACGCGGTGATCGAATCAACGATTTCAGAGTCGATCGCGTTGGTCGATCAAGTTGAAACAGATGACGTTGCGGGGCTTGATCCGGTTGACATCGAAACCGACGAGGCAATGTTGCTAGCCCTCTACCAACGCCTGGACTTGGCCAATCAACGTGGTGATTTGGCTGACGCCCGCCGCCAAATCAAACTGGCCGCCGACGACTTGAAGTCGATCTTGAATGTCAATGCCAGCCACCGATTATTTACCGACCGAAACATCCTCAATGACTTCGAAACCAGCGGCGACGGATCGACGACCAGCTTGAGCTTCTCGCTGGACACGCCGCTTAACCGGCGACTGGAACGAAACTTCTATCGTGTGGCTCTGATCCAATACAACCGTTCCCGGCGTGAGTTGATCGATCGAGAAGACAGTATCAAATTCGAGATTCGCGAAGACCTTCGCCAGCTACGATTGCGGCGGAATCAGTTCGAGATTTCGGTCGCCCGTGCTGCGTTGGCCTACGAACGAGTGGTCAGCACACGATTACAACTTCAGCTCTCGGTCGGAAATGTCGTCGCCCGTGACTTTCTAGAGGCACAGCAAGCGTTTACCGAAGCACTTAATTCGGTGGCTTCGAACCACATCTCGTTTGTCCTTGATCGAATTGAACTCTTCAATGACACCGAATCAATTCGCTTGAACGAGTACGGCTACTGGGAAAATGCCGGGGACGACACCGTCGAACTACCCCCACTCCCGGATTTCTACGACGCCAACCCGAATCCGTATGGCCGCTTGCCAGATTGCCTGAAGTACAGCGAAGAGGTGCGTCAGAACCACTGATACGCAGTTCCGACGCGGATCGGTCACCATGATTCAGTTTCGCGGATCAATAAGAACCAGACGCTCACTGCGATTGCGATCGTCGCGAAGAAAGCCGAAACGCCGACGCGTAGCCACGTCGGACGCGAGCTTACGATCGAATCGACTGCGGAAATGATCGTTGGTAGCAGCAACATCGTCGCATACAACCAAATCGGATGGTCTTCGTAAGTTTGAAATCGGCCAGCCGCAATCACGGCCGTCCCGCCGGCCAGGACTGGTGGTGTCACGGCAGCCGCCAAGCCAGTTGGTGAAGCCAAACCCACAACCGCGATCGCCGCGGTCGCCGATGCCATCGCGATTCCCCATTCAGAGAGACTCGCATAAGTGCTCGCCGCAAGAGCGATCGGGCCACCGAGTGAAGCCAGGGCGACAAGCATCACCCATCGCTCCGCCCGACGCATTGCCATCTCATGAAGCGCCCAAACGTTGATCAGCAGACATGTTGTCAACGAAATACCAATCAGTCCATGCAGCCGATAGGTGTCCTCCCAGGCCTCCCCTCGCGGCAAACAAACGTAAGCCATGATCGCTGAAAGAATCGCTGCCAATATCCAGCGGAAAGACCGCCGGTCGGCACCAAAGCAGACGGCAGCATAGATGCACCACCCGAGCAAAGGCCACACCGCATGTTGCCAATAATCGGATGGCCAAAGTTGCCACGCGTTGCGTGCGGAAATCGATACCGTGATCGCCAACCACCACCCGACTGCGAGCAAGAGAACTTGCACGCGATTCGCTTCCGAACGCGATGACGACGGACCGATCCACCTCAGCGCGACAAAAATCCCTGCGGTGACTACCGCGGGGATGCACACGCACCAGATCAATACGGCTTGATCAAAAGTCAATGCGATTCACCATAATCGATGGGTGTCAAACGCCTAACGCTTTAAAACAAGCTTGGCTTGCACTTTGACCTTGTCGTCGATCTTGCCTTTGCCATAGGTCATGCCCCACTTTGTGCGATCGATCTCAAAATCGGCCGTCATCTCCAATCCGGCCTCGGTCATCTTGACCGTCGCGGGAACCTCCACCTCGACGGTTTTACCCAGCATCGTCCATTTGCCGGTAATTTTCGCTTTAGAAACGTTTTCACCGGGAGTCACTTCAACCTTGGTGGATTCGAATTTAATTGTTGAGTGCTTGCGGACGTCAAAGAAGTCGGGGCTTTTGAGATGGTTGGTCAGCTTGTCGTTGTCTGACCACAAGCTTTGAGCATCAATTTCAATCGCAAGGCTACTCGCACTGGGATCTTCAAAATCCGCCGTCGCCTCGCCTTTGACTTTCTTGAATCCACCTTCGTGCTTCCCGTCCGGCTTTGAAC
Organism: Roseiconus lacunae; assembly: GCF_008312935.1. NCBI lineage: Bacteria > Pseudomonadati > Planctomycetota > Planctomycetia > Pirellulales > Pirellulaceae > Roseiconus > Roseiconus lacunae. Next base: position 422,603 of record NZ_VSZO01000010.1, read on the forward strand.
CGACAAAGGTGATCTTGGAATCGTCAGCATCGAGTGTCATTTTCTCCGCAGCAGAACCGATCGGAGCGGTAACGAAACTCAAGCCAACAATTAGTAGGGCGTGAAAGTACTTCATGTTGTTCTCTGGTTAAGGCAATGATTGAGGAATTGGAAAGGGTGCGAGTACCCATAAGTCGCCATTCCAACGACGCGGCAAGTATAGCAGAGCGGCTAGCGCAATCCGTCAACCAACACCCGCCGTGGATCAAACGCGGTAACACATAAGTGTTCGTGAGTGATTACAACGCAGTCACCACCGTCGCAGTAAAGAGAAACACGAAACCCACGGGGAGGTGGCAGAAAAACTGGCGTCGACGGCGGAAAATTCGCCGCTTTTGTGACCTACAACTCTTCGCCGATGACGTTTTAACGTGGAACGCGTACGATTCGCGATGGCACACCGCATGCATCGGTGGACGCGGATCATCAGTGCACATGGCGAACCGAATGACCGATCACAAACACGAACCTGACCCAACGACACTCCCTCCGGCTCAACATCCACCTACTGAGCCGCCAACGGTTACCTCTCGCCCCCCCTTCGATCCGCCACGCGTGATTGATTCCGAAACAATTCTTGCGGGGCAACGTGAAGTTTGGATTCGCCATCAGCAATTGATGTACCGGCTTCGGAAAACCGCCTCTGGCAAGCTATATTTGACGAAGTAGTCTTTCCGTAATCGCGCCCATCGTGCTTTCGCCACTCCTTCGAGCCTGCCGAATCGCACGACGCCGATCGTCCCCAAGGCACACCGCTTTCATCGTTTCTTTGTCCCGCCGAATCAATTGTTGAACGCGCCGCAAAAATCACTTGGGATTTCGCTGTCGCTCCATCTATTGGTCGTGTCGTTTCTGTATGCATTTCCCGATTCGGCCACTCGACGATTCTCATCGTCCGGTCGCGTGCAAGTGATTTCGATCGAAGCGTCCCAGTCGCAACCGGTGGAAGAAACGTCAACCGAGGTACCTGTTGAAGTCTTGCCAACAGAATCGCCATCTCCAGTCACCGAGTCGACTGAACCGATCGAACGCCAACTGAACGAGCCTACATTCGCACCTCAAGATCGAAATGATCGTGCGAAGCGACCGGATGGCAGGATACGATCGCCGCAAAAACAGTTTTCGCCTTTGGACGTTTCTCGCAAGGTCGTTCCAGGCGCATCGCCGCCTCTACCGCCGATGACAAAACCACGACAAGTTGCACGTCGTCCTCCCGTACGAAAGCCGGCGGTGTCGATACCGAAGGCAACGCCGATCATCGTTGACCAAGTCGTTGGGGTAAAGCAGGACAAGCAAGCTGACCTGTCCGACAATGCTCCTCCCCCTTATCCTACCGAAGCAATCCGCGGCGGACTTGAAGGCGTCGTCCTGCTACGACTGACGATCTCAAGGGAAGGCAAAGTCACAAACGTGCAAGTGCTTCAGTCCAGCGGCTATTCAATACTAGACAATGCCGCCACAAAAGCGGTGAAACAGTGGCGTGGTCGTCCGGCGACAAGGTGGGGGCGTCCGGTGGAGTCGAGCGAAGTTTTACCGATACGTTTTCGACGTTGAACGTTTTAGCGGCCGGCCGGCGCGACCGGATTGATTGGCGGCAGGTCTCGATCCGACGTCAACTGATTCGCCTTTACTTCAGATCGCTCAAAAGCCTCTGCCAATGTCGCACCGTCCCAAGCAGGATGATCATCGACGGTTCGAACTTCTGTGTCTTGGTGAATCGGCCCATAGTGCCGGCGTTGCAAGTCGATCACTGCCGATTGCAATTCATCCGGACATCGAAATCCTGAGGGTTGAAGCTGACGCCATTGATTCCAAGCCGACGCTGCGGCACTCGCGTCATTGCGACGGCAAGCACGGCGGAGAGCCCGTGCCGCCCGCTGCTTCGGAGGATTGACGGTTTGCCATGCCTCGACCCAACAGGCATACAGTCGATGGCGAAGCTTATAGCACGCCACGATGACCACCGCGCAAACAACGACCAAACCAACGAACAGCCACAACGCCCTCTCGTGATTGGAAGAACGATTGATATCGTCCCTATCGACGGGAATCGCCGTCACGTCAAAGACGACCGCTGGAAGCGTCGTCGATCCATACTGTTCCGTTTTCGGATTCCACCATACGTACTGTAGTGCCGGCAATGTCATCACACCTGGCTGCTCTAAAACGTAGGTCAACCGATCGACTCGACGTCCGCTAAACTCCCCGCGTTCGGTGTTGTCTTGAACCTCGGGGTTGCCCAAGTGAACCTTAATCCCGTCGGGTGTTGTCACTGACGGAGGAGCGAGTGCCATCCCGGAGATTTGCTTGGCCTGCTGGGTGATCGTTCTATAAAACACCGCACCTTGCTCTGCCTTACCCGGCTGAGGATCCCAACTCTCTTCGATTTTCAGCGAGTCGGTTGTTATCAAGAATGAACCAGGATCACTTTTTTCGGGACGCTTGATCTGGAAGTTCAGCTCGGGAACTTGCTCTTGGTGTGGGCGTTCCGGCCCGGTGTAACCATCTCGATCGGTGAAACGAACTTCAATCCCCGAGACCTGCAGTTCACCGTCCTGCTGTGAAAACAGCACAAATTCATGTGACTGCACGAACCACGAGTCGTCTTCGATCTCTTCACTCGAAACGACCGGATTACCCACCTTTAGAATGATCGCTCGCGGAATCTCCGGTAGCGTAAACGATGCTGCGCCGACAAACGGTCCTTGCCCACGAAGCTTGACGAAGAAAGACGCTTTCTGCCCGACCCACACTTCCGGATCGCGAACTTCCACGACCACTCGCTGAACGTCCGCAAGGACAACGTCACATTGCGGCGACAAGCTATGCATCGAAAGCATCAAAAATAGCATCACCAGTGACCGCCATTCGAACTGCAACATCATTGGTCGCTACCCGTATCCCGAGCATTCTGGTAGGCAAACTTGGCTTTCAAAAAATCGGCGGGCTTGGTTTGTACCCGTCGAAGCCAGACGGCTTGGATCGTTGCGTCATTGATCGCTTGATCGCCGGTCACCTCGGTTTTCTGGCCGCCCGGCGGCTTGTTCTGATCGAAAACAATTTCATCAGCCCCTAGGCGTTGGTCGCCCGCCTCACCGCCCGGCGATTCAACCAGCTTCGCTCGGGCGACGGCAAGGTTTCGATTCTCTTGCGCTTCTTTCCAATCGGGTTTTTCTTTCAACGCGTCGTCATAGCTATCGATCGCTTGATCGTATTTCCCCAACAGTACCCAGCAATTCCCCAAGTTGTAACGAGCTTCGGCTGATTGTAATCGCGTAAACGATTGGGCCGCCTTATCGAACTCGCCGGCCCGATACCAAGCCACTCCCTGTCGCATCGGATCGGTGAACGCGACAGCTGCTTCGTCATAACGTCCTTGGTTGGCAAGACGCTGACCATACTGATTTGGGGTGAACCAAACACTAGTCCAAGTCAACGCCGTTATCACAAACCAGGTTCTCATCGCATTGCCCCCTCAGATGTTTGCTCCTGTGCTGTTCGTTCTTGCCGCCGAAAAGAAAAAGCGACAATGACCGCGATTAACGGCGTCAGCCAATACCCCGATTCCTGCCATCGACTACTTTCACCGGCCTTTCCGACACCGACGCCTCGGGCGGCGTAATCGATGATCGACTGAATGTCTTGGTCATCGACAGTCATCGTTTGAAGCGATGCCGAAAGCAAACTCGCCGCCTTGGCAACACTGTCTGCTTCGGGAGACTCTTCGCCAACGATCGACAAAAAAAGGATCGGAAACGATGCAGGTCGCTTCTCGATCGTTAACAGATCGTTTTCATTGATCTCGGCAGTGTCTGTGATGACTAAAATCGCACCGCCCTGCTGTTGTTCGGCCAGCAAGTCAATCGCATGGCCGATCGCGAGATCCAAACGATCTCCTGGTTTAGGCATCACGTCCGGGCTGATTTCGGCAGCCATTTCGGCCACCACCTTCGTATCACGCGTCGGCGGCAATACCAGATGCGAGGATCCTGCATAAGCGATCAAACCCAATGGTTGGCCGGCGCGAACATTGGCCAAGTCGGCGATCTTTAGTCGGGCACGCTCCATTCTCGAAGGCATTGGGGGTGTCCCTCGCATACTCTCGTCTGCTTTAAGCAGGACCAACAACGGCTGGGCATCGGCGGCGAATGGGTTGGGTTCCAACCGCCATGTTGGCCCGGCCACCGCTGTGATTGCGAGCAGCCAAACGACCAACAACGCCCAAGATTTCCAACGTGCCTGCGCGTCGTTCTCGCCGACAATCATAGGCGTGAGCAGCTCGGAATCAATTTGGGATCGCCAACCCTGTAAGGCGTCCGAGTTCCGCTGCCACAACCACCAAACCAAGATCGCAACGGGTATCAGACAGAGCCATGCGGGACGTATGAAATGAAATTGCTGTAAAACTTCGAACATCAAATCAACTCCAGTTCGCCGGTCACTGGATTGACATTGATCGCATGGCTCGGATCCACCTTCGGTTCCAACCGATGACGGATGACCATTTTCCAAGCGTGCAATAAGATTGAAAGTAAGACGGCGACGACTAATGGCCAGTAAAAAAGATCGCGGCGAGGGCGATGACTGATCGTTTCCACTTTACGGGTTTCGATCTTGTCGAGCTCGTCATAAATCCCGGCCAAGCTTTCCCGATCGGCGGCAAAGTAATACTTGCCTTCCGCCGCTTCGGCTACGTCACGCAAGGCTTGTTCGTCAAGTTTGTCTTCCCCCACCACGGTCGGATCACCGATCGCAACGGTGTGAATGTGGATTCCTTCATCATGCGCGATCCGTGCCGCATCAACCGGTGGAACTTGACTTTTCGTGTCGTTTCCATCAGTCAATGCGATCATCGTTTTCGCCGGTGCGGTACTTTGACCAAACAAATTGACACCAAGGCCAATCGCGTCACCGAATGCAGTCTTCGGTCCCGCCATGCCGACTTGGCATTCATCCAGTAATCGACGCGATAACTGCAGATCGGTCGAAAACGGAGCCTGCAAGTAGGGCGCATCACCGAAGACAACCAATCCAACGCGATCCCCCTTCCGCTGTTCCAGAAAATCCCCCAACACCTGCTTGACCGCTTCGAGTCGATCGACGGTGTTTCCCCCCGATGATTTAAAGTCCTTTTGTTGCATCGATCCGGACAAGTCAACCAGCAGCAATAGATCACGCGTGGGCAACTCCTTCGTGACCGGCGGTTCAATCCACTGAGGTCGTACGAGTGCGATCAGCACCAATCCCCACACCAAGCCAGGAAACACTTGCCATCGTGATGGCAACGTCGCCAGCGACTGAACCGCACCAGTCGATGTGGCTTCTTGCAGGCGCCGACCGAACGGAACTCGAATCGAAACAACCGGTGAACGGACCGGCGGAAGCATCACTCGAACAAGCCACGGAAGCGGCAACAGCAAGAACAACCACGGATAGCTGAACGTCAACATGGCTTACCTGCATTACGCGTGACTACGGGCTGATGATACAACACCCATGTTTGCGCGAAACGCCTAAGATCTGCGAGTTGCGATGAATCAACGGGGGCAGCATAGATGGATCCCGCAAGCAAGCGTTTCGCCGAATTAGGCATCGAAGCTGACATCGATTTCGGTAGCGTCTTCTCGATCCAGTCCACCCAGGACTCGCCGGTCAGCGATGCAATTTGAGACCGCGCCGAGAATGACAACGCAGTCCGCCGGATGATTTCGGCGATCTCTGCGGCACTTGACGCATTTTGCACTGATTGAAATGCCTGCCTTCGATAGGCGTTCGCTTGCCATCGCAACCAGACCTGCCAACCGACAATCCCAACCACGGTAACACCGGCCGCTATCAGGACATACCAACCGGGTGCCAACGGCCACCAGGAAACCGGTGCGGGTTCAACAAGGTCATGTAATCGATCCAGACTTGTTGTGTCATTCATCGTGCTGCCGTGGGATGACCGAGACGTGATCGCACTTGATCGGGGACAGACTTCACGGTTGAAATCGGAAGGACGGGGACTCGCAACGATCGAAAGATCTCTCGCCATCGATCGAGGTTGCGCTGAAACGCCTTACGAAACTCTTCGGTAAACGAAGCGGAGGCCGGAATTTGATGCAGCCGCCCACGATCGTTCGCCATCATTCCGGGCGTCCCTTGAAGCGATGCCCCGAGCGGGTCATAAACCGCGACAACGATCATGTCATTGTGGGCGGCAAGACGCGTAGTCAATCGCTGGGTTTCGTCGTCGGCGCCGTCCAGATCACTGATCAACACAATCAAATGATCATGCTTGGCGATTTGCACCGTTTGCTTGAGTGCTTCGTTCAATCTGTGGGCACCGTCGATCGATGCATGGCGACCCTTGCGATCGGGAACAACCTGGTGATTGGCGCGTACGATCTCGTGTAACAATTGCATCGCCCGCTGGCGACTTCGATGAGGACGCACCTTGGCGATCTGATCGTCTTCGATCACCAGCCCTCCGACGCGATCTCCGCCGTCGAGCGCTCGCCATAGCCCCAGCGCGGCCGCTTCGGCGGCAACGACAGATTTCATCGCCCGCTGGCTTCCGAAGAACATGGATTGACGCTGATCGACAATCAATAACACCGGACGTTCGCGTTCTTCGGTATAGACACGAACCTGCGGTGTCCGTAATCGAGCGGTCGCCTTCCAGTCCATCGTGCGAATATCGTCGCCTTCGTGATAACGTCGCAGTTCTTCAAACGCCAATCCACGACCACGGAGTCGTGACGCATGGCGCCCGGCCAAGAGCGAATTGACCGGTTGCCGTGGCAGCAACGAAAAGCCACGGGCCTCGGCCTGAAGCAACAGCAATTCGTCAAGTGATATACGGACACGTGCGTTCAAGACAACGCCTTGGCTATATGAGAGCAACGTTTATCGGTCGACAAAATCTTTGCCTGGTTTGAAGTGATTGGCTTGCTCAAACAGGCACGACGACCTTGAGTAGTTCCTCGATCGCTTCGGTCCTGGAAACCCCGGCGGCCTCGGCTTCATAAGTGAGGTGAATTCGATGCGCCAAACAGGCCGGAGCGACGGCGCGGATGTTTTCCGGTGCGACAAAGTCTTGCCCGGCAAGCCATGCGTGGGCGCGGGCGGCCGCGTCGAGTGCGATCGTCCCACGAGAACTACATCCGAGCTGAATCCACTTGGCGAGATGACCGCCATAGGCTTGTGGATTTCGCGTGCCTAGAATGAGATCGACGATGTACTTTTCGGCGGGTTCGGCGACGTGGATCGCGTTGACTTGACGACGAGCCTCGAACACAACCTCCTGTTCGATTTTCGGAGGGTCCTCGGTAGCGTCACCTGATTTTTCGCCACGAACGAGCCGCAAGATCGCCGCTTCGTTCTCACCCTCAGGGTAATCAACGCGAACATAAAGCAAGAAACGATCCATTTGCGCTTCAGGCAGTGGATAAGTTCCTTCTTGTTCGATCGGGTTTTGGGTGGCAAGGACAAGGAACAGTTGCGGTAATTGATGCGTCGTCCCGGTCACCGTCACTTGCCGTTCTTCCATTGCTTCTAGAAGGGCCGCCTGAACCTTAGCCGGGGCGCGATTGATTTCGTCGGCAAGGATCAAATTGCCAAAGATCGGGCCCGGCTGGAATTCGAACGTGGCGTTTTGCTCACGATAAATTTCAGCGCCGGTCACGTCGGAAGGCAATAGATCAGGTGTGAACTGCACCCGACCGAATTCACTGTCGACCAAACGAGAAAGCGTTTTTACGCTACGGGTCTTAGCGGTCCCGGGTAGCCCTTCCATCAGCACATGGCCGTCGGCTAACAGCGCGATCAACATCCGCTCGACAACCTCTTGTTGCCCGATCACAGATCGGTTCATCGCTTCTGAAATGCGGAGAATCGACTCTCGCGGTTCCATCGATTGCAGTTCCTTTACACGTGGCAGCCGGGACGGTACAGGCTCGATGCCTTAGCTTACTAATATTTTGTTTAACAAGAAAAAAGGCCGCGCCCGAACCCAGGCGCGGCCACTGGTTGAACCGATGTCAGGCTGACCTCAGTGAGCCGATGGGGATCACCACGGCTCATGTCAGGTACGATTCAATCGCTGTACGCGAAGCCAAATTGCGTGGTCTTAATTCCGCGGCGGCTCGATCGCCTTCAGCTTCTGAATCAGTTTCTGCTGCTCGATCGTCTGGTAATTGATCCCTGCGGCATTCAAACTCGCGCCTGACTGGAATGGATACTCCGGAATCGTCGCCAGGAAATCCTGGATGAACTGCTGAACGGGAACGAAGGTCCACATGTTGTCCGCATACCATCGGAAGTAACCAAGCGTTCCTTCCTTCCACATCTTTTCGTAAGGGTCAGCCTTGAGGTTGATCACGAGAGGCCAACCGGGGACTTCACGTGTTCCGGTGGCAATGTTCCCATTGACGACCGCAAAGTGAATTTTCCAGTTCTGAACACGGACCGCATTTAGATCACCACCCTGCCCGAAGTAATAGATTTCCTTGCGTGGTCCCTTATCGGTGTCGCCTTTGAAGAACGGCATGAAGTTGTATCCGTCACAGTGAACACGGAATTCTTTGCCGTTGGCTTTGTATCCTTTCTTCAACTTTTCGACGACATCGGGGACGCCGGCGGCAGACAGCAATGTTGGCATCCAGTCTTCTTGAGAGATAATTTCGTTGTAAACCGTTCCAGGTTCAATCACGCCTGGCCATTTGACCAACAACGGAACGCGGAAACCACCTTCCCAGGTCGTCCCTTTTTCACCATGGAATGGTGTGATGCCACCGTCGGGCCACGAGAAAGTCTCGGCACCGTTGTCGGTGCTGTAGATGACGATGGTATTCTCGTCGATGCCAAGCTCTTTGATCTTCTCCAGGACTCGACCGACGTAGCCGTCGTGCTCGACCATTCCATCGGGATAGAGCCCGATCCCGGTTTTGCCTTGCGACTCCTTCTTCAGGTGCGTCCACACGTGCATCCGAGTCGAGTTGTACCACAAGAATGCCGGTTTATCCGCTTTGACTTGTCGCTCCAGAAAATCCATCGCTTTGGTGTGAACTTCTTCATCGATCGTTTCCATTCGATCTCGCGTCAGTGGTCCGGTGTCTTCGACGCGGCCATCGGCGAATGAATGGATGACACCTCGAGGACCGTATTTTTTGCGGAACTCGGGATCTTTGGGATAGTAGTAGGTCTCCGGCTCTTCTTCGGCGTTGAGGTGATAAAGGTTACCGTAGAACTCGTCGAAGCCGTGATTGGTCGGCAAGTGTTTGTCCTGGTCCCCCAAGTGATTTTTGCCGAATTGCCCGGTCGCGTAGCCTTGCTCTTTGAGCAGATCGGCGATCGTCGGTGTCCAGTCTGGAATGCCGTGGTCGCTTCCGGGCATCCCGATCGTCAACAACCCGGTTCGAAATGGATGCTGACCGAGGATGAACGACGCTCGCCCGGCGGTGCAACTTTGCTGGGCGTAGGAATCGGTGAACAATGCACCTTGCTTTGCCAAACTATCAATGTTTGGCGTTCGATACCCCATGATCCCATGGTTATAAGCACTGATATTATGCACACCAATATCGTCACCCCAAATGACGACAATGTTAGGTTTATCCTGGGCGTTTACCGCTGCGATCATCGCGACGGCAAGCATCGCGGCTGTCAGTGGTCGGGTAAGTTTTTCAAGCATAGCAGGTCTCCGTAGTCAAGTTGCAATAGGGGGCATCGAAAGGGCATCGAGCGTTCGCATAAACGAAAAGCGCATCATCCAAAAGTCCGCCATGCTGGGAAAACGCAACTAACGAACTTTGGGCAATCTAGCACAGCGTAAAGCATCGACAACTTCCGCCAGCTTACATTGCCCGAAATGTTGATCCATCGCGCCTTTAACGTAGGACTATCTCACCTAAGGTGATTGGAAAACTAAACCAATCTGAAAATCGATAGGTGCGAACGGGTGAGCCCGCAGCGACAACTGCAGCCACCACCGTTGGCGACACTGGCTTCACGTCAGCGTGTTCGGCTCACGATTGATCTTGTAGCGGAAGCCGCCAACGGCTTTCGGCAACGCCCAGCAACTAAGTCTGACGACAGAAACAAGACGTCATCGCGATTTCGATACTCACATTATTTAAAACAGGTAGTTCATCCAACTCTTCGCACGAATCAGAAACATCACGGGAATTCCGGCAATCTGTATATCACTGGTGTACACGGCGGCTTGCCCCTGGGCACCGCCGAGTAACGGATAGGCCCCCTGATCGTCGATCAGAATCCTGACCGCAAACAACGATGGCTGCCCATTGACAACTGACGCTGGCAAAATTCCTCCGGCCATCAATTGTCCCTGCCCAGTCACTTTGATCACATTAAGAACTTTGCCGGTGATTACTTCGCCGGGATAGGCATCCATTGCGACTTCGGCGTACTGCCCCGGCTGGATACGCAACACGTTCTTCTCGGGAAACGTTGCGACGACCACACCTCGCTCGTCTTCTTTGGGATCACGCACAAATGTCAACACGGGCCCGGACGAAGGGCCGACCAACATTCCGGGATGGAGCTGCAAATTGGTCACGTAGCCATCGGCCGGAGCCACTGTCGTCGTCTGCCGCAAGTCATAGCGTGCGTCCGAAAGCGATGTTTCTGACTGGGCCAATTGTGCTTTGGCAACTCCGACGGATACGTTCGCCTGTCCTAATAGCTCATTCGCTTGCACCAAAGCAGCGGCAGCCTGCTTGAGCCGAGTACGCGATTGCTCGACCTCATCTTGGCTGGCCCCTCCGGACTCGACCAGTTTTTCATATCGCTCACGGTCGTTTTTGGCATACTGCAAATCAGCTTCAGATCGTTCCAGTGAAGCTTTCCGCAGCTCGATTGTACTTTCGGACAACGTGACGTTTTGCTTGGCCTGTTCGAGTTTGGCCTCCGCTATAGCGACGGCATTCTCGTAGGGCAGCGGATCGACGTTGAACAGCGGTTGCCCTTTCCGGACAGCTTGATTTGGATCGACGAGAACTTCGTTGACCCGCCCGGATCGCGAAAGCTGTGGGGCGATCGGATCAATCTGTGCGACCACCACGGCAAGCGGCGTGTAAGGATGAAAATACTGCGCACAAAACAACAAAACAACAATCAACATGGGGCCGACCGAAGCCAATACGATGGTCAGCGGCAACGTCAAACGAAGCAAACGCAACTTCGCAAAGACTAACCAGATCACCCCACAGTAGACCGCGGCAAGAATCCAACTCATGCCTGCCCTCCTCGATCATGATCGCCCAATCGATCAACACGCCGTTGAAGCGCAGCAAGCCGCTCCGACACCTGCTGTTCGGAAACATATTTTTGCGATGAATCATCTACCCTCGGCTCAGATGCTCCCGATGGCTGCTGTAACATTCGATACAGATAGATCACAAAGACACAGCTTAGGATGGCAGGAATCATACGTGACGATCCTCCGAACGACGCCCCTTCGCATCCTGTTCCAGACGTTCGACAAGCGTTTCCAACTGATCAATCTGGTCCACAAGGAACCGTTTGCCGTTTGAATCAGAGGCCCCGTTAAGAGAATCCGACGGTGTGATATGGGCCCACACCATCGCCAAGACCCAGATCACTCCGGTCGGCAATCCAAACCATCCGGCAATACTAACGGCATCGGCATAGCGATGATGACGACGCCTGGCGATTTGCCCGGGAAGCGCTGCCATCAGCACGATCACCCCTAAGATCGCCAAGGCAAACACGAGCAGAAAAACCAAGCTGATCACGCGGAGCGCCGGACCGGCCGATTGAAACTGATATTCCATTAGCGAACCCCTGAAGACAAATCTCTTTGTGACTTCCACCTGATAACCAATGAGCGTCAAATCGCAAGCTGGCGGCTTAGCCACGACCCCAGCTATCTGGACGCCTTCGGCGACAAAGGCTCGCCGTCAGCAGGTTTGACTCACGCTCCAAATTGATGTTAACGAATTGGGCGAAACAAGATCACTAAGACGATGGCTTGATCTTGATGGTCACCTTCTCGATCTCCCCATTAAATTTAAACGGTGGCTGGTAGGCATCGGTGACGGGCTGTCCCGAATCTTCGCCGATCCCAAAGGTATCGATACCAAATCGCCCACCGACCGTCGCCCCCATCGATTGCCGACCGACCTCACGGCCGTCAACTTTTAATGTAATCGTCGCACATTTTCCCGCACCGCCACCGGCATAGTCGAAGTCAACTTCCAGCGTGGACTCTCCCGACGGCAACGCCTGATTGGACTTCACAACCGTGTGTTCTTCAAAGTAGTTGTAATCGAACACCGGCACACCCGCATCAAGGTACAACACCATCCCCGCGGCGACACCACCGAACCCCATGACAACTCCTTCGGTCGCATCCCCGTCGGCACTCACATCCGCGACGAGGGTCCAACTTCGGTTTTTCATCGGCGGAGCTGCCGGTTCGGCGATTCGTGTTGCCCCGGGAAAGTAGGTGTAGGTCGACGCGTTTTCATCGGCACCTGGAACCGGCGGCTTGGGGATTGCCAATCGACCCGCACCCCGATCATCCAGCGGATAAACAGAACGTCTCTCGGCTGTTTGGTCGAACGCTTTCTTCAACTCTTCTAGTTTATCAGGCTCCGAAGATGCCAAGTCATTCGACTCGGAGAAATCCTCATCCAAGTGATAAAGCTCCCAGCGATCATTCTCCCAATTTCCCGGCGCGAGATCTTGCCGCCAGGGTCGTGTGTGTTGCGCGTTTGCTTTCCAACCATCACGATAAAATGACCGATTACTAAAAATTTCAAAGTACTGGTCGGTGCGTCCGAGGTAAGACGGGTCATCAAAACTAGCGAGAAACGATTCCCCAGCCAAAGGTTTTTGTTCGATCCCGTTTACCTTGTCCGGCATCGGAATGTCGACAGCCTCCAAGATGGTCGGTACCACATCGACGAGATGCAAGAACGCATCGCGTGGTTGACTATCGGGCTTGATCTTTGCGGGCCACGAAACCACCATCGGATTTCGTGTGCCACCAAGATGCGAGGCGATCTGTTTGACCCATTGAAACGGTGTGTTCCCGGCCCACGCCCAACCGAGTGGATAATGGGGCTCTGACTCGGGACCACCGAGCTTTCCAAGATTTGCGATCACATCGTCCAGATCGGTCGGTAGCCCATTGAGATTTCGAATCTCATTGAGCGTGCCATCTGGGCCTCCTTCGGCACTGGCTCCGTTGTCACCGACGATGTAAATCACCAGCGTATTGTCGGCATCCGGCAATAGCTTGATCGAATCGAGCAGACGCCCCACTTCGTGATCAGTAAAGGCAAAGTAGCCGGCGAAGTTTTCGAACAGCGCGGCATAAACTCTCTTCTGCTTGTCGCTTAGACTCTCCCAGGCGGGCACCCAGTCGGGACGAGGCGTCAACTTGGTTCCCGGTGGAATGATCCCACGATCAAGCTGATTCTGAAACACTTGCTCACGATACTTCTCCCACCCCATATCGAACTGACCTTTAAACTTCTCTCGCCACTGAGCGGTGACGTGGTGCGGCGCGTGCATCGCCCCAGGTGCGAAGTACATAAAGAATGGCTTGTTGGGCGCGACCGACTTGGCCAGCTTCATCCGTGAGATCGCTCGATCTGTCATGTCGGTCATGAAGTGATAACCCTCTTCGGGTGTCTGACTCGGCTCGACCGGCACCGTGTTTTCAAAAATCACGGGATAGTACTGATGTGTTTCACCAGCATTGAAACCATAAAAATACTCAAACCCCATTCCCGTAGGCCAACGATCAAAGGGGCCTGCCACGGTGGTTTCCCAGTCCGGTGTGTTGTGATTCTTGCCAAACCACCACGTGTTGTACCCATTGCCCTTAAGCACCTCGGCGATCGTCGCGGTGGAACGCGGAAGCATGGTGGAGTAATTCGGAAACCCGGTCGCCCACTCCATCAAAAAACCGTTCCCGCATTCATGGTGATTGCGACCGGTCAGCAACGCGGCCCTCGAAGGACCACAAATTGCGGTGGTATGGAATCGGTTGTACTTCAATCCCTCGGCCGCCAACTTGTCGAGCGACGGGGTTGGAATCAGTCCGCCGAACGTCGATGTCTGGCCGAACCCCACGTCATCTAAAAGAATGATGACAACATTCGGTGCACCAGACGGCGCGGCAACCGGTCCCTGCCAATCCGATGTCGATTCCTTATACGTTTTCCCGATCTTGCCCTGAAAAGGCGTCAGTGTCATCGGAAGCTGATGTCGATCCGCCTCCTGACCATTCACCGTTGGCAAAAAGAACGCAAGAACGAGAACGACCACAAGAGGCCTGACGAGCAATAGTTGGAAAGCCACGTTGTTGAATACTCCGCGAGAAAGAAACCATGCGAAAACGATGCCCCAAACGCGACAGCGATAGGCGTGCGTCGGCAATGCCGGGTGAACTGCGGGGCCCGCAGCCAACGCGACAGACAAACACCAGTCTTCAAAGAGGTTCCAAGAAGTAGCGATGCAAGCTTATGTGATTGCTCCACGGCGGTGGCCTAATCCACTCGAAAAAAATTCAAAACTTCATCCGCCCCTGCACGTCAGTCCACTCGCACCCGAACATTCGTTGCCACCGATGACCGCCGAGCCTCCCTAACAGGGACGAGCGTCTCGCCTCAGGCGACGGCGCCACCGCGGCCGCCTTGATTGGTCGGCCTCTCCCCCACGCAAACAAATCTACGGCGCTACCGCCGCCGGTCGATCAAACCTCCGCACTTGCCAAAAACAGACAGATCTGTATACTTTGTGCATGAGCCCAAAAAAACTTAAACGCCCGGGTGCTCGCGAACGTCTCGTCGAAACCGCAGAGCGACTGTTTTACGCCGAAGGCATTCGCACCGTCGGCATCGACCGGATCATCGCCGAAGCGGGGGTCGCGAAGATGTCCCTGTACAACCACTTTGACTCCAAAGATGATTTGATCCTCGCAGTCCTTGAGTACCGCGAGCAAAAATTTGATGCGATGTACGAGTCCTCGATGGCAAAGCACGCGAAGGCGGGTCGACAACCACTCGAAGCATTCTTCGGCGCCCTCAAAGATTGGTTCAAGAGCCCCGGCTTTCGCGGATGCATGTTTATCAACTCGTTCGTCGAACTCGCCGACGCAAACCATGCCGGCGCCGTATTCTCGTCCGAACACAAGAAGCGATTTCATGCGTCATTAGCCAACGCGATCGCGGAATCACATGGGAAACAAACGGCCAAGGAGCGAACACCGCAAATTGCTCTTTTGGTCGAAGGTGCAATCATCACGGCGGCATTGTCAGGCTCGCCAAAACCAGCCGACCACGCAAAGAACGCCGCGATCAAATTGCTCTCCTAGCGTCAAACAGACCGGTCGGCCTTCGCCCCAATCGATGGTGTTGCCGCGGACGAGTTGCGATCTCTGAATCTTCACTCGGAATGAAGGCGTAACGCCGGGACTCGTTTTTCACTCCCGCCCTGCCCACCGGACGGAACCAACTCTCGCAATCTTCACTATACAGACCCGTCTACATATTCCAATAACTTTCCTCGCTTTCACCAAGGAACCCAGTCATGGCTTTGCCAACCGACATTCGCCCTCCGTTTAATTCCACCACCGCCCTGCAAAAAGTGCGAGCCGCGGAGGACGCCTGGAACTCCCGCGACCCCCGGCGAGTCTCCCTCGCCTACTCCATCGACTCTCAGTGGCGCAATCGAAGTGAATTTCTGCAAGGCAGAGATCAAATCCAACACTTCCTGTCAAACAAGTGGGACAACGAACTCGACTATCGGCTTGTCAAATCACTGTGGTCATTCACGGATCACCACATCGCCGTTCGTTTCCAGTACGAGTACCACAACCCTCAAGGCGAATGGTTTCGTGCTTACGGGAATGAACTTTGGGAGTTCGACGAAACGGGACTGATGCGGCGAAGAGAAGCAAGCATCAACGACGTTCCGATCGACGAAAACGAACGCAAGTTCTTCTGGGATGCACCCGGCCCGCGCCCGATCGACGACGCGGGCATTCCCGATGTTCGCTAATCGGCATACCAAGGTCGAACATCCGTTCGGCTGACGGCATTGCCAATGACGATGCAGCTCACCGCGATCTCGCCATGCCCCAGACGTCCACCCAAGGCGACGCAGTCGCCTCCGGTTGACGGGAAAATGAGTCGCCTTAAGAAGATTTGCCGAACTTGCGCCAATCCGCAGGGCTTACGATTGAACCAGCCTTTTACTCAACGTATAAGGTTCGCACGAAACCCTCGGCTTCACAGGTATGAGAGCGGATCACATCCGGGCATCCAACACGGCCGAGAAAATCTGCCGCATCATTGACGGCAGAAAGAATCGTTTGCCTCAAGACAGAACTGCTTCACTCAGGTCAGTCTGGATAGCCTTTGCGTAGTAGATGACCGTCGGAATGCATTTGTTGCTAAACCTAGCGATCGAACGATCAACCAACTGGCTAATTCACAGCATCATGTTTGTGCTGATGGCATTCGCCAGTTCGGGCATCCCTGCGACGGTCACGTCCCAAGCAAATTCGATTCAAGAAGAAGTCGAAGAACGCGTCCCCTTATCGTGCTCTCGCCAAATCCAGGCGAAACGACAACCGCGTCCGTTCGCCGATTGTCACCTCGGCGACCACACCTGTGTTTCTCTGTCGGCATTCAAACAAAAAACACCATTCGCGATCGTAGGTCACCGCTTGGCTCACGATCGCCGCGCTCCGATTCGGTGTTGATGATGACCTGTCTCTGCTTTCGTGCAGCCTAACGATCTCTTAAAGCGTCTTTCCGTTTAGCGTTTGCTACTGCGATTGCGTCAGCGCCGGAGATGCGTCTGAGACCGAGTGCTTGGTCCCATCAAATTCCGTGGGTTCACCAATTGACCGCCTTGGCAATTGCGGGTCGATAGCAATCAGTCCTAGTCGGCCAACCCATTGGTGAATACGGAACCAACGACGAACCGCCTTGCGAATTCCGCCAGCGGTATGGGCTGCGTTGTCGTTTTGGTCATGGTTAATCATCTTTCTAAATACAATCTAATGTCACAATCATCCAGCACTTCGCCATCTCTCTCGCCCCCCGGCGATCAATCCCCGTCGTCTGGTGGTGCGATCCGCGATGTCATCGCGGGTCTTGTCGTTTTCCTTGTCGCACTTCCCCTTTGTCTCGGTATCGCGCTCGCCTCGGGTGCCGATCTATTCTCGGGACTTATCGCCGGCATCGTCGGCGGATTAGTCGTGGGGGCGATCAGCGGCTCACACACGAGCGTTAGCGGCCCGGCGGCTGGATTGACGGCAATCGTCGCGGCCCAGATCACGTTGTTGGGTTCGTTCGAAGCATTCCTGCTTGCCGTTGCGATCGCCGGCGTCATCCAAATTGGATTCGGGATCGCCCGTGGTGGCTCACTGTCGGCGTACTTTCCATCGAGCGTGATCAAAGGATTGCTTGCCGCGATTGGCGTGATCCTGATCCTCAAGCAGATCCCTCACGTCGTTGGGCATGACGCTGATCCCGAAGGCGAGATGTCGTTCCATCAGCCCGACCAGGAAACGACGTTCTCGGAACTATTGACGACGATTGCCGGTGACATCCACTACGGTGCGGCGGTGATCGGTGTTTTTTCGGTCCTCTTCTTACTCACTTGGGACAGGATTACATGGCTGAAAAAATCGCTGATTCCTGCACCGCTTCTGGTAGTGCTAATCGGTACGGCGGTCAGCTTATTCCTGCAGGGCCAGGGAACCGGCTGGTCGATCGGTGCCGACCACTTGGTACAGATCCCGATCGCCGGCAGCGCGAGCGAGTTCTTCAGCCTCATTCGCTTTCCCGATTTTTCCCAAGTGCTCAATCCAGCGATCTATATGGCTGCAGTGACAATCGCGATTGTCGCATCCTTAGAAACATTGCTGAACCTTGAAGCCGTCGACAAACTTGATCCGCGAAAACGGAACTCACCGCCGAGCCGTGAATTAGTCGCCCAAGGATGTGGGAACTTAGTTTGTGGCCTGATCGGTGGACTTCCGGTGACATCGGTGATCGTCCGGGGAAGCGTCAACGTGGGCTCGGGTGCGAAGTCAAAGCTATCGACCATCGTTCATGGGATTCTCTTATTGGTAAGCGTTGTGTTCTTACCACAATACATGAACATGATTCCGCTATCGGCACTGGCGGCGATCCTGCTCGTCACCGGGTTCAAGCTTGCCAGCCCGTCACTATTTAAACAGATGTGGCGTGACGGCAAATACCAGTTCGTCCCGTTTGTGACAACCGTCGTGGCGATCGTACTTACCGACCTGCTGATCGGTATCCTGATCGGATTGGGAGTCGCCCTCGTCTTTATTCTGCATAGCAACCTCCGCCGACCGGTACGAAAAATCGTCGAACACCATTCCGATGGCGACATCGTTCATGTCGAACTGGCTAACCAAGTCAGCTTCTTGAATCGCGCAGCACTTGAGCGACTCTTCGACGGCGTATCGGCCGGCGCCAAGCTCAAAATCGACGCGTCGCGTTCTGATTACATCGATCCCGACGTTTTAAGTTTGGTTCGCGAATACGCGTCGACAACCGGCCCGGCTCGTGGCACCCAAGTCAACTTGGTTGGGTTTAAAAAGACCTACCGAATCGACGATGCGATTCAGTTCGCCGAATACACCACCCATGACATCCAACGACAAGTCACGCCCGACCAGGTCCTGAGAATCTTACAGTCCGGTAACGAGCGTTTTGTATCTGGAGAACGCCTCAATCGTGACCTCGGGCGGCAAGTTGCCGGGACCGCCGACGGACAAAATCCGTTGGCCGCCGTTCTGAGTTGTATCGATTCGCGAGTCCCGGCCGAGCTTGTATTTGACCAGGGTGTCGGTGACATCTTCAGCGTTCGTGTCGCCGGCAACGTCGTCGGCACCAAGTCACTCGGTAGCCTGGAATACGCTGTCGGGGTAGCCAAGGTCAAACTGGTGATGGTTCTCGGGCACACCGCATGCGGTGCGGTGACTTCGTCGGCGAAACTTGTTGCCAGCGAGCAAGACGCGATGGATGCCACCGGCTGTGAACATCTGCAGCCAATCGTTGACGAAATCGCCCCTTGTGTCGGCGACGTACTCAATCAATCCAGTTTGACTGCGGCTGAGTTCCTTGAACTTCCTCAAGAACGATCGTCGACGGTTGTCAATTCTATCGCCGCCGAAAACGTTCTTCACACGATCGGGCAGATCCTTAGCCGAAGCACGGTAATCCGTGAATCGGCCAAGACCGGCGAGGTCAAGGTTGTCGGCGCGATGTATGACGTCCGGACAGGCCGCGTCAATCTGGTAACCCCCGATCCGTCGATGCGTGACGGCGGTACTGAGGTTTCCGCGTTGGCTCATCATTCCCCGCAGCACTAAGAATGCATTCGGGAAACAGATAGAATTTAGCTCGCATCCGGCGGTGCTAGCAGTGCGCCCGAGTTTTGCCCGGCTTTGGTGAAACCGGGCAAACGCCGGCGCTGCCGCCCCTCGGCGATAGACTCACAACTGTATTTTAAAATGGAACAGGTCACTCGCTTTGCGACGCGAGTGATCAAATCGCCTCCGGACTGAAGATCAAATAAGCGAACAGGACTAACGCCGGAAGCGTAAACGCGATCAACATTATGAAAACGACCATCATGATTTTTCGTTCTTCAGATGTTGAATCTGCTGTTGATCGCTGCGACGTGGCCGCCTCACTGAGGATCGGTTCGGATTTCAAACGTGACCGCCGGATTCTTTGACTTGACCGCTTGACGGTGCGTGTCGGCTGCGGCGATTCTGAAAGATACGTGGTCGAGCTGAACGCAGGCGTCATTGGTCGTCTCCCTAGCAAGCGACTACGAAACGTCTTCCTGACCAGCTTCGCCGCCGATCGCTTCTTGCAGTTTTCAGAGGTTGGTTCACATCCACCAGAAGTACTGCAAGCATTGGGCCGATCGTATAAACCGCCCGAATTGCCAGAATTTGCTACGTTTTGACAACCAAATCGTCTTCTCGCGTTGCCTCCTCGTCAACGCAAGTTGACGTCAAGGAGCACACCGTGACGAAACAGTCACCCCAACGAATCCTAGTCGCCGACGACGAACCACTTTACCGCGAGACAACCGCAGAGTTTCTTCGCGAAGAGGGCTTTGAATGCATCTGCGTCGAGAATGCGGACGACGCGATCACGGTCCTGAAAGAAATGGACTTCGATTTAATCCTGACCGACCTCAACATGCCGGGCAACCTAAAGCTCGAACTACTCAGAGAGGGACGCGAAACCTATGCCCATGTTCCGATGATTGTGATCACGGGCGTCCCCTCGATCTCATCGGCCATCGAAAGCGTTCGATTGGGTATCACTGACTACTTGCTTAAGCCAATCAAGCTGGACGAGTTGCTCGTCGCTGTAAAGCGGGCGATCGAACAAAAGCCCAGCAATCGCGGTGCCCCGATCACCAGTCCTCAAGACGTTGCCCTACCGACTCAGACGGTCCACGGCGCGACGACTCTTCATCGCGTCCCACCCGTTGTCGGCGAAAGCGATGGCATGCGAGAGGTGTTCGAAATCGTCAGTAAAGTCGCACAGGGAAATGCGAATGTTCTAGTGACCGGCGAAAGCGGGACAGGAAAAGAAGTGATCGCCGAGATGATCCATCGGCTGAGCGCGCGAAGTGAACGGGGATTTCAAGTCATCGATTGCACCGCAATTCCCGATACGCTTTTCGAATCCGTCCTCTTCGGACACACCCAAGGTGCCTTCACGGGGGCCATCAAAGACCAAGCTGGTTTGCTGCGGGCCGCCGACGGCGGGACGGCTTTTTTCGACGAAATCGGAGAACTACCGATGCCGCTACAGGCAAAGCTGCTGCGTGTCGTTCAGTCGCAAACGTTCACCGCCGTCGGCAGCGATCGTCCGGCTAAGATTGACACACGTTTTATCTGCGCGACGAACCGCAATCTTTCCGACGAAGTCGAAGCGGGGCGATTCCGGCAGGATTTGTTTTACCGATTGGCTGTGATCCACATCCAGCTGCCACCGCTAAGAGAACGTGGCCAAGACATTGTCCGCCTGGCCGAAACGTTCCTTCAGCAACTACTGCCTGCCGGCTCAAATCTCGAAGGATTTTCCGAAGAGGCGATCGAGAGCTTCCTGCGCTATCGATGGCCGGGCAACGTTCGCGAACTTCGAAACGTCGTCGAACGATCGATCGCACTCGCACAAGGATCAAACATCCGCCGCGAAGACCTGCCCGTACCGCTGCAAAACCCCAACGACACCGCAGACCAAGACTGGGTAGATCTGACCGAAATCTCCAGGGACGAAGCCCTCGACCGCGCCGATCGGGATTACTTGACCAAGTTACTTCGCAAGCACCAAGGCGTGATCGCAAGGGCCGCTCGCCAAGCCGGACTATCAAGACAAGGCATGCACAAGCTACTCAATCGCCACGGCATCATTGCCGATGACTTTCGCTCGCCATGACCACTTCGCGGTCCTAATTGCCCAGCTCTTCGTCACGCATCGAACGAGTGATCAAGCTGCGCAGCTCCTCGACGCAGCTTCCTGCTTCGGGACCATAAAGGGTTCCGCCAATGATTTGACCGCTGGAATCATCGATCACAAGACGGTAACTCGGTGCCGGCTCTCGAGCGTCACCGGGCGCATCCCAATCATGCCAGACTCCCTGGCGGATGCGAGTCGCGATCCCTTGTCGTTCGGCGGCAGCGTCCGGTAGACCGACACTGACACATCGCCAATCAAAGTAAAACGTTTGGCTCATCAGACACTCCTTCGTTAATGCGGTGGGGCAACCAAGCGATCGGCTTGGAAGCAGGTGTAGTACAGGCAGGTTGGCTCCAGGTACGCCTGCGTTGATCGCGCCGATCGGTCACAAACAACGGTGAAGAACAACGATTTCAATACGCGTCTCGCGGTGACATCGCACGATGCATCGATCAACGATGCCTCGGGAAATCAAGCCTAGTGCTTCGCTTCAACGAATGACTCGGGTGCGATTCAATGACCGCCGGACATTGCCCGGTCACTGCAGCACCACCGTGACCAACGCCGTTCGGCTGATCCCAAAACCAAGATGAAACAAAGCACCAGCACCTCAATCGATTCTACCGCGTTGACACGACCGATTCGAAATCTTTTGCCACGAAACTAGAAGACATCCCCAATGATTTCTCGCTTGTCAACGGACGTTGTCAGTCGACACGATTTCACTATGAACGCAAACACCGTCCCCTCGTTCGTGACAGTGATGTGATGAAATCGCTGCGGTCAGGTCGCCTCTAAGATGCCGTAGCGAAGGTCGAGATCAAGCGTCGTCTATGAGAGTTTGTCAGTGACATTCATCTCTCGACGATTGACTGGGCCAAAGTGCCAAGGTTTTAGATTCTGGGGCCGATGAAGGCAATCATAGAAAGGCACTTGTGGATCGCATTTTCTAAAACAACGACGCGGCTTCGGCCCATCAACAGAACCTCACCGCGTCGAACCAAGCAAACACGTTTGCTACGCCAAGTCAAACAGCATTAGCTCGGCAGACGAATCACTTCGCAAGCGGAGCGTACGAATCTTCCCCGCTTCGCTCTGAAGGCCTTCGGGCTGACTCAATGCAGCCGCGTCGCCTTGCGACAACTTCACGACTTCGGCAAAGCCGGACTGGGCCTCCAAGATGATCTGGCCGCGCAAGACCTGGATCCAGACATGGCGTCCGGTTTGAATCTGGTAGTCCAGCGAACGCTCAGAAAAGAGGTCGGCTAGATAAATTCGTACGTCTTGATGGATCCGCAGTGCCCCCTGCTCTGCGTCAGGTGATGCAACAAGCTGAAACTGATTGCGGCGTCCGGCCGGCTCGAACTTTTTTTGCTCGTAACTCGGCTCGATCCCCTGGACCTTCGGATGCAACCAAATCTGGTAAAGATGCGTTTGGCTCTCCCGGGAGGGATTGAACTCACTATGTGTAATCCCAGTCCCCGCCGACATCCGCTGGAACTCTCCAGCCCCCAAAACCTCGCCGTTCCCCATTGAATCACGATGTTCAAGGGCTCCGTCTAACACGTAAGTGACGATTTCCATGTTGTCGTGGGGATGAGTTCCGAAACCTTTGCCGGCCGCAATCCGATCCTCGTTCATCACACGAAGGGCCCGAAATCCCATGTGATTCGGATCATAGTAGCGAGCAAATGAAAAGGTATGAAAGGCGTTCAACCAACCGTGGTCGGCGTGGCCGCGTTCTTCGGAGCGTCGGACGGTGATCATGTTTGTCTCCTGAAAAGGCGAGTTCTCAACCGTAAGCGAGTGACAGGTCACCCGCTCCGTGGTGGAATACTCGTAGCGTCCAAAAACCTTACATGTAAACTAAGATAGGCCGTCACGATTCGTTGATCGCTCCGCGAACCGATTCCAGGATCTGAATCAGTGCCTTCTGTTCGGCCGAGCCGGCCCCCGCAAACAAAGTTTCATGAAGCTGAAGCACCGGTCGGTCAAGCTTTTTGAGCAAACGCTTGGCGGTCGGCGTCAGCTTGACGAGATAGACGCGGCGGTCGGATTCCGATTGGACTTTGTCGACCAACCCCAGCTTGATCAACTGGGTGACAACTCGAGTCATCGCCGGTGCGACCTGGATCATCCGGTCGGCCACTTCCAGACAGGGCATCGGGCGATCTTCGCCTCGCAGAATCCGTAGCACGTTGTACTGCGTCAGCGTCAAACCATGCTCGCGCAGTAGTCTCGCCATCCGATTTTCCAACAAATCACTGGTCCGCATGACTGCTAGCATTGCTTCCTGGGAAAGCGAATCAAACGGATCACGCTTTCGAAGTTCTCCTTGGAGTGACATCGTTGTTCGGTAAAGAGTGAGAGACGAAATTGAGTTCGGGGTCTAAACGCCACCTCAATCTAGAGGGTGAGCTTTAGAATTGATCTTGATTTTGCTGGAGACGACGCCTATTTGTTGCCGATACTTGGCAGTTTGGATGCCGCCAAGCTTGTTACGCAGGGATGGTCAATCCAGTGAATCGACGGATCATAAAACGCTTCTTTCCGCTGCTATGTGTCGCCGTAGCGGCCTGCAGTCTGGTCGGATGCAGTCAAAATCCGTACCTCGCTGTCCCCGGTTCTGGGGCTTACCCGGCCCAAACCGGTCCGCTTAGCCCAACGATCGGTCAAGCGGCAAATCCCAACGACGCGAGGCTCGCCGAACTGACTCGGCGCGTTCAGTTGCTCGACGACAACAACCGTCAGCTCCACACCCAGTTGGCTCAAAGCGAACAACAGGCTCAGGTTTATCGCGAAGAACTGTCACTCGTCCGACAACAATTGACGGCCACCAACCAGAAATTGGACGAAGCCCGTTTGGCTGCCAACGAAGCTCAAAACCAAGTTCGCGGTTTCCAGGCCTCGACCCAGCGACGAGGCGGGGCATCGATCGCGCCGAACACCAATCTGGGCCAGCTTGCCGGAAGTTTAAACCTAGGTGGCTTGCCGGTCGAGCGAGACGGGGAACGGATTCGAATTGGGATTCCCAGCGACCAGCTTTTCGTCCCCGGAACGGCGCAACTGATTCCGCAAGCGACCACGATCATTAACCCGGTCGCCGCACAGATTCGCAGCTTGTTCCCTAGACAAAAGATCGGCATCGAAGGCTACACCGATGCCAGCCAAGCGATGGCCGGATCGGCAGCCGCACATCAACTTGCGTCTGCCCAAGCGTCAGCCGTACTCGACGTCCTGACACGGCATGCGGGCATGCCGGTTGCCCAATTTTTCATCGTTGCCCAAGGTGCGAATCGTCCACTCGGCTCAAATTCCTCGGCCTCCGGTCGAGCCGCCAATCGACGCATCGAACTCGTGATCTATCCTGAAACCTTCTAGGCTCCGCATCTGCCGCTCACCCACGTTCACCTACCTACTCGGGCGGCAAATCAGAGGCGAGATCGAATCTTCGCCAGCACCATGAGGTGACGATGACGGCGGCGATCGCCAATGCCCAGGTGCCCGCGATCGCCCCGGAAATGTAAATCGGCGCAATGTATGATTCGCTGAACAAAGACCGGCACACGTGCACCCACAACAGGAGTGCACCGACGGCGGCCGCGATCAACGTCGCTTTACCGAGAAACATCACGTTGGCGCGAACCACCATCCCAAGCCCCTGGGCGTGCTCGTGGTGAGGATAGGCGAGAAACAGTGCGTTCTCGGTCGCGAACGTGAATACGGCAAGCGCCGATAACATTCCGCCCCAACCGATGATCTGCGACCAGCCGGGGTGAACAATGGCCGCGGCGATCAAAAGCGTGGTGATTTGGAACGTGATCGTGATCAGAATCGGAAGCAACATCTGCCCCAAAACGGTGTGAATAGGATTGAGCGGCAAACCGCGCAACAGCAGCATCCGTTTGAGATCGCGGCGAAAATCAATTCGTAATGCTGGGGGCGCTAGCAACATCGTGCATAAGGCTATTCCGGCAACGACAAAGGCCCATTGATTGGAGACTCGCCCGGTCAGCAGTGGCGACAGACAGAGGAGCGTCGGGACACAGAAACTAAAAGCGATCGTCCCGAAATAGCGTCGAACCGACAAGGCTTGCCGCCAGACGAGAGCCAGCGTGTCGTGTGTTTGGCTGGGCAAGCGTTCGGTGACGGTGTCCAGCAAGGTGCGTTTGCTCGCTTCTCTGGCGGGACTTATCTGATCGACTTGCTTGTACGTGCCGTTTGCCAATGCGATCCGTTCTCGACAGAGACGGCTTCGGTTGGCCCAACGATCAACGCGAACCATCAAGACGATACCTGCCGGAATCAGAGAGATTGAAGCGACGAGTTGCGAGAATGTCTGCGATGAAATTTCTGGCGAGGTCGCCAGCAGGGCCGCCGGTTGCCACGGTAGTGCGAGACACTGGACACAGGGGCTTGACGCGACATTGCCGATCGCCGGAAAACTTTGCATCAGGTAGATACCGGGTGCCGACCCCGGGGGTGTGATTTGCACGAGTTCGGCGAAGAAGCTGACGACTGCCGCGATCGCGACCAGCGTCAACGAGATTCGCCAAAACCCTTGATCACGTTTTGAGATTCCGGTCACAAACCGCTGCCAACTGATCCTGACAGTCTCAAGCATGACGAGTGCGGCGAAGACGCCGATCGCCAACAGCCCACCGTGCTGCACGTCCGGCGCGAGTGCGATTGCGAGGAAAAAGGTCTTGAGTGCCGACGAAAACAGTAAGTTCGTCACCTTGTAACCGGCAAACAGAGACCGACTGATCGGTGCCCCGCCGATCCAAAGGTTTTCCGCCGCGGTGTATTCCATGTCGACTTGTTTGTCGGTCCAAACGCAACGGACGGCATGGTAGATCAAATACAACACCATCCCGCCGGACAACCAAAGCCGAAGTGATTCGGGATCGGCCGTTCGACGTGATGCGAGGATTAAGACCCCATTCAGCACGTAAACGCTGAGGAAAACGATCGCGATCGCAGACGCAACAATACGGCGTGGCGAGCGCATTCGGGTGATCCCCCGTCGCAGCCGGAAAAGGCCTCGATGGGCGGTCAACCAAAGCAGGTGTCGCAATGGAGTAGTCATTTCGTGACTGTGGATGTCGCCTCGAAGTAAGCTTGTTCAAGAGTGGTTGCCGATGGAAACTGCTGGCGCAGTTGATCGACATCACCGAAAAATTGCAAACGCCCGTTCTGCATCACGATCAAGTGCGTGCATACGTCTTCGATCATTGCCAGCAGATGGCTAGAGATAATGATGGTCGCGCCTGCCTTGGCGAGTTCGCGAGTCGATTCGAGCAATCGCCGAATCCCCGGTGGATCCAGTCCTGTCATCGGTTCGTCGAGTAGCAGCACGCTGGGTTGGAACAAGTATGCACAGGCGATCGCCAGTTTCTGCCGCATCCCGCGTGACAGCGTCGTTGCCCCGGCATCGACTTTATCGGCCAACTGAAAGTAGTCGAGTAAGCGTTCTGACTTTTCAACACGATCGGGAACATCGTAAATGCGACCGATAAACTCCATGTGTTGCCCGACGGTCAAGTCATCGAACAGTGGCGGATCGTCGGGGACATACGCGAGATGCCGCTTGAGCTCGATCAGAGAGGACGAGTTGTAGTCGGTCAATTCGCAACCGGCGACTGTCAATCGACCACTCGTCGCCGGGATCAACCCCGCCAGACAGCGCATGGTTGTCGTCTTACCCGCTCCATTTGGGCCGACTAATGCGCCGATGCTCCCCGGTTCGAGGGAAAAGCTAACGCCATCGACGGCTAAATGAGTTTCATAGAGTTTACGGAGCTCTTCACAGCGGAGCATGAGAGGGGCCAAGGAGTGCGTGAGTAAGTCGGGGCTGCGACAAGAGTAGGTTACAGTTTTTATCGCGCCCTCGAAAACTTAACCCTTTGCCTGATGCCGGTCGTTAAAAGTGTCGTGACCGGCTCACCACGACGAACTTCGGTTGCGTGCAGGTATGCGAACACCGCGGCTTCATCGGCGTACGCCTGCCGGAGGATTTGATCGCGGTCACCCACCTCCGACGAATGTGCGGCCCGATCACCGATCGCCACTTCAAACACGCGTCCATCGGACGTGCGTCCGACGACCACCGATTGTTGCTGGTCAAACGCCAACGCGGTAATGGCGGAACTCGACTGACGCACCGATGCGAGCGGTTGGATTAAATAATGCTCATCGGCATCGGTTCGCACTTGATAGACATCCACTTGCCCCGATGCGGTCCCGGTGACAAGTCGCGATCGATCGGGCGAAATCGCAATCGCAGAAATCACCCGATGGTCAGGGCTGGTCACGGAGACTTGCTGTCCATTGATGCGATCCCATATTGCCAATGTTCCATCACGGCCGGCTGTCACTATCCAACCCGCCTGCTCGTTTTGGCTAGCCGACCGGATCTGATCGCGCGACAAAGCAAGATCACTGGCCGGAGGTCGACGTTCGGCATTCCATCGCACCAAGGCCCCGTTGCGAAGCCCCGCGTACAAACGATCGCCTGCGGCGGAGATCGCAATCGTCCAGGCCTTTGCTTCGTGCAAGCGAATCGATTCGAGTTCTCGATTTGAATCAAGATCCCAGATGCGAATCGTTCCATCATCACTGCAACTGATGATGCGACGATCGAGCGGATGCAACAAGATCGATCGAACCAATCGATCGTGGCCCTCAAACAGACGCAGAACCTGATGAGTCCGAAGACTCCACATTGCGATCGAACTGTCAGCGGTCTCGGACAGGATCGCTGCGTCATTATCGACAAACTTTAGATCGTGGAGGTGTTTCGTTTTTGCGTCGATTTCAAACTGCTGAGTTCCCGATTTAACATCCCAGATTCGAATGATTCCATCGGACCCACCGGTAGCCAATCGATTCCCATCGGAACTAAAGGTCAAGGATTGGACGTTGTCGTTGGAACGAAAACTTCGTTTGAGTTGTCCGTTGGTCGCGTCCCAAAATCGAACGATCCCAGAATAAGATCCGGTCGCGACTGTACGGCCATCGCGACTATAGGCGATCGAAGAAACTCCGCTATTGTGTTCCAAAACGATCGGCGCGGCCTGCTGTTTGGAGACATCCCAAAGTCGCGCAGTTTGGTCCACACTGGCACTCGCCAATTGCTGACCGTCGTGACGGACTGCGATCGCAAGCACCCCGTCATCATGACCGAGCAGTCGCCGTTGCAAACGATGCGTGACCGAATCGAGTATGCGAATGTCATAGTTTCGATGTACGTCATCGAAATCGCTTTGCAGTGAATCGCCCTCGGCGATCGCCAGAAAACGCCCCTTCGGATCAACGCCCACCGCGCCGACGATCCCAGCGAGAGAGCCGATCTCAGTCGGGGTTTCATCATGCAAAACAAGTGAATCTTCGACATCCCAAAGCTTCACCGATTTGTCGACACTTGATGAGACCAAACGTTTGCCCTCGCGGTGGAAACAAAGGTCAACAATCCTACGAGTGTGCCCACACAACAGTGCCACCGACTGATACATTTCTGTTCGCCAAAGCTGGATCGCCCCATCAGTTCGACCGATCGCGAACAATCGGCCATCGGGAGAAAACTCGATCGAGGATGCCGCTTGGCTGGACCTCGCGTACGCCCGCTGCCGTTCTCCGGTCAGGGCGTCAAGCATTTTCAACCGGCCTTCGGAATCCCCCGCCAAAATTTGGCCTCCGTCATTGGTGTAGCTGAAACATCGAACCGGGGATTCATTACTTGGACTTTGCCACAACAGCGCGCCGTCAAGGTCGTACATATAAATCCAACCATCATTGACACCACCCCAAGGCACTCGACTCCTGACCGAGATGGCATTGGCGATCGGCGAAACTTTAATCGCTTGGATTTGATGTGAACTGTGTTGAAACTGAATCTCCGATCCTTGTGATTCAACGTTGATCACGAGGACTGTCCCTCGGTCGGTCGCAATGGCCAATCGCCCCTGGGTTGAATCGGACAGCGGGGGCGAAAACCAATCAAGTGCGACAACGCCGGTATCGAATGATGGCAATTCGGCAACGACACGATTGTCGGTCGTATCAACAACGATAACACCGTCGTCTTTGGATGCACTCGCCAGCCAGCGCCCGGTACGATCCATACACAGCGGGCCGATAGCTCGAAGCTGAAATTCCGATAGGACTTGCGAAGACGTTCGGTCGAGTGGATAGCGATTGACCTGGCCCACTTCGGTCGTCGCGATCAGCTCCTCTTCGCCAGGTCCAAAGGCAATTGCGGTCGCCGTTTTGGCGGTCCCTGCAAAGGTTTGTAAACTTGAATCAAGACGGTTACGGGCAAGGTACCATTCGATCTGTCGTTCCGTCGGCGGGACCTGCTGCAGTAAACGAAGTGATTCGCGAGTGCGGCCCTGCTGCCCCCGATCGCGGGCGAGCAGGTAGTGCGTTTGCGCCGCCATCGCTTCGGCAACTTGGCGTGCGGCGATCGCGGCATCCCGCTGAAGTTGAGCCTCTTCAGATACCGTCGTGGCATGCTCCGCAGCCTCACGTGCGTAGCGTTCTGCGATCGTCGCTCGGCGCCGCTGCGTTTCACTTTGCGACCACATCAAGATCGACGTCGCCAACCCAATACCAAGGACAACGACCACGACCGCTGCCATCGTCGCAAGGTATCGATGACGCACCAGCGAGCGTTGCAATTGATAAACCAGTGGACGCGGATTGGCGATGATCGGCTCGCCTTTAACGAAGTGCCTGATGTCGTCCGCCAACGCGATCGCGGTCGAGTATCGATACGCCGGATACTTCTCGAGCGCCTTTAAAACGACACAATCGAGACTGCCGTCGAGCGTGCTCGCCAATTGCTCCGGGGTTAAGCCACGGCAATGGGCAAAGCCGAAAATTTCATCGCCGGCGGTCCGCACATGCTGACTGGGGCGCCGCACATCTTCTTCGCGAAGTGTCCGTAATAAGCTCTCCAAGTTATCGGTCAGCGATCGCAGACGTCCGATCGGAGATTGACCGGTAAGCAATTGATGTAAGATCACGCCAAGTGAATACACGTCGGTACGCGAATCCACCTCGGCATCTGTCACGCGTGCCTGTTCGGGACTCATGTATTCGATCGTGCCGATCAGATCGCCGTTTTGCGTTTGATCAAAGGAATCGATGATCTGCTCGTTGTGCGATGACTTTGACAAGCCAAAATCAATTACTTTGACCAATGCTTGTCCGTCTGGTTGAGATTGAACCAGTAAGTTCGATGGCTTGATGTCTCGATGAATCACGCCTTTTTGGTGAGCATGATGAATCGCATGACAAACTTGAATGAACAGCTCTAACCGCTCTGTGATGGTCAGACGATGCTTATCGCAATAAACGTCGATCGGAGTACCATGGACCAATTCCATGACGACAAAAGGTCGGCTGACGTCGTCAAAGCCAGAATCGAGGACTTTGGCAATGTTCGGATGCTCCATCATTTCAAGTGCGATTCGTTCGCATTCGAAACGCGCGAGCATGCGTGAGGAAGGCAGATCACGCGCGATGACTTTAAGAGCAACCTCCTGGCCATCGGACGATCGGCGGGCACGATACACCCGCCCCATCCCGCCGCTGGCAATCAGGGCCAAAATGGAATAGTTGCCAACGTGACTGGGGACTTCTTGATGGACCTGAAAGTCCAACTCGGATGCCGCCGAATCGATGCAACTCTGGTCGACCGTTTTCGCCTC
The DNA here is from genome assembly GCF_008312935.1 of Roseiconus lacunae. Taxonomy (NCBI): domain Bacteria; kingdom Pseudomonadati; phylum Planctomycetota; class Planctomycetia; order Pirellulales; family Pirellulaceae; genus Roseiconus; species Roseiconus lacunae. Next base: position 453,870 of record NZ_VSZO01000010.1, read on the forward strand.
GGGCTGATTCGAATCCATAGAGGGATCAGATTTGAGCACATGTTCTTCATCATGCATTTTATCTCTCCTCGGACGATCGGCAGCGACATCGACAACTAAACGATGATAGCCAACCGCAATGTCGTTTTGGGAGACGCACTTTCGCCCAAACCGTATTTCTATCGGCTTCGCCCCCGACGCGGGGTAGAGCGTGGATCGGCTTTCTCTCCGTTTGGCGAACAAATAAAGTCGTTCGGTCGCAGCCTTATCGCGTTTGTGCTCCGTTTCGACCAGGTATTCGGGGTCGACTCATCAGCCAACGACGCTGGACCGGTTATTGCAACGAAATCGTGGCTAGCGTCATTCGGCAAATCCTAATTTCAGATGTCAATGAACGAGGAGCGATTGCGAACGCCAGGGAATCGGACCATCGAGCGTCTCCTGACCGACTTGTTACACGACCGCCAAGCCAACGATTCCCGCCACGATCACGTAATAAAAAAACACCACCCCGGACACGCGAATCACGTCGCCTTCACGCCCCACCAGCCCCACGACGGCGCATGCCGAAACCACATTGTGGACGCAGATCGTATTGCCAGCGGCGCCACCGATTGCTTGCAATGTAACGATCCAAATTGGGTCGACGCCAATTTGCTGTCCGACCTCAAATTGGAACAATGAAAACATCATGTTGCTGATGGTGTTGCTGCCGGCTACGAACGCTCCGAGCCCACCGACCAGTGCCGCCAGCGCCGGCCAAGCATGTCCCACCATTGTGGAAACGCCACTCGCCAAGGTTGTTGGCATAGACGCGTAACCAGCCGCACCGCCGTCGCTATAAATAAACACCTTCACCATGGGGACGGCGAACACCAACGCCGTCGATGCGGCCCAGATCATCCGCACTGAACGTTTGGTAGCCGTCGCCACCGCCTGTCGATTCATCCGGTGCAACAGAACGGTAGCAAGACAGACCACAACAAAGATCGCACCGGGCAGGTAGAGCGGCGCGGCAGGTTTCAAACTAACGCCGGAGCCAAACAGATTTGCCAAGGTCTCGCCATCTGCCGGGATCGTGATTCCTTTCAGCCAATCGCCGATCGGTAGCGAAGGCAGTCGGCTGATCACTAACAGCGAAGCGGTTAAAATGTAGGGCGTCCAAGCCAGCCACATCGGTAAACGGCGCATCGTTGGTTTGATTTCGATCGTAACGCCGCCTGACCAATCCGACGACCACGATGATTTCGGTGGGAAGTCCCAAGCCGGTCCGTCAGGAACCAGAAACCGATACTTGGCCGCGGGCACTACGATCGCCAATCCAACCAACCCACCGATGAGTGAGGGAAATTCTGGTCCCAGGAGAAACGCGATCGATGTCGAGGGAATCGTCATCGCCAACGATGCAAAGACGGCGAATTTCCAAACACGCAATCCTTCTCCGATCGAACGCCGCTCTCCAAAGAACCGCGTCAAAACCACAACCAAGATCAACGGGATCATCGAGCCACAGATCAAATGGATCAACGCGACTCGCCACCCCACGCCATGAAGCATCAACTCAAACGGGTTGGCCGCCGACGCGAACGTCGTTTGGGCATACGAGGCGACCGATTCATTGCCACTTAAGCCCGTTTTGACCCCGATCAGAATCGGGGTCCCTACGGCACCAAAAGACACCGGCGTGCTTTGGATGATCATACCGCTGATCACGGCCGCCATCGCCGGAAACCCGAGTCCGACTAACAACGGAACACAGACCGCCGCCGGCGTACCGAACCCGGCGCTACCTTCGATGAATGCCCCAAATAGCCAAGCAATCAAGATAACCTGAATCCGACGATCTGACGTGATCCCAGTAAAACCACCGCGTATGACAGAAAGACCACCGCTTTCGCTCAGTGTATTGAGCAGGAGGATCGCGCCAAAGACGATGAACAACAATTGGGCAACGACGAATAGCCCATCGACCGAGGCGGCTGCGATGGTCCATCCATCAAGCTGCCAAATACCCCATGCCAGGGCCACCACACTGACATACGCGATTGGCATCGCTGCGGCGGCGGGCAACCGGAATCCGACCAACAAGATTGCCACAATCAGAATCGGTGCCAGCGCGGCGAGCGAAACCAAAACATCCATCGACGACAAATCCGCTATTACAGTCAAACGATCAGGCACGGCACTCCGGCCAAGCCCGCATCATAGCAGCATCAGTGGGTACCGATGGGAATGTTCGATCCCTCTCGCTCATTGCAGCGGTAATCGAAAGCACGCAACCTCTTTTGCGTTCCTAACAAAAAGGCGATCGCCAACGACCACCGGATGATTCCACGTTTTCCCTTCGACGACGGAATGTTTCGCGAGTTCGACCAAGCGATCTGGAGACGCATTGGCCAATACGATCTCGCCCTTTTCCGAAAGAATCAGCAATTGCCCCTCATCGGCAAGCAACAGCACTTGCCCGTTGCCATACCGACCACGCTTCCACTGGCGTTCTCCCGTTTCGGCGTCGATACACGCAAACACGCTTCCGTCAAACCCGTACAAGTTGCCGTTGAAATAAACGAAGTCATTGAAATCTGGCTTCATCTGCCGAGTGGTCCAAGCCTCTTCGGTTTTCCAATCACCGTCCTCTGATTGCGAAACGACGATGCGACGTGTGCCATCTTGAAGTGCCGTAGCGATGTAAACCGAGTCATCCACAACGAGTGGCTGCAGGGCACGATAGTTGTCGACTTTCCAGTCATGTTGCCAGACCATTTCGCCGGTCTGAATGTCGATGAAATCAACCCCTGTGTTGGTCATCATCAAGATGCCTGATGTCTGCCCGAAGGTCGCTTGCTGGGGCGAACTGTAGCTGTGATCACCTGAAGGCGATGACCAAACAAGGTGGCCATCACCGACATCGTAAGCGAGCACCCCCAGATTGTCGCTTCCGCCGGCATGAACGATAACTTTTTGATCGACCACCAACGGCGACGAAGCGAATCCCCACCGGGGAGCATCCCGCTGGGCGTCAACTTTCAGATCACGGCGCCAGACTTCTTGACCATCGACTGGATTAATCCTCAGGACGATGCCATCGGCACCGAGCGTGTAAAGAGCGTCGGCCGTCAACGTCGGTGTCGCACGCGGACCGGCGCCCCCGATCGCCTCCCAAAAGCGACTGGGGTAGGACGCGTCCCAGAGGATTGCCCCGGAATCGGCGTCCAAACAAACCACCGCTTCTTCGTCACCACGCTGCTCTTGCGTGAACAGTCGCCCGTTGCCGACGGCAAACGATGACCAACCGGGCCCAATCTTTTGTCGCCAGAGTTCCTTGGGTTGCTGAGTTTGCCAATCTTCAGAAACACGTACGCCCTGCAGGGTGCCATTGCGTTCTGGACCACGAAAAGCCGGCCAAGGGGCGGAAGCAAAGGAGATCGGCTGGGACTGATCGAGTGCCTCTGCTCCGTCGGTTCGATCGACCTCCGTTTCTGCAAGGTCGGTCGGCGCGGAAGACCGACGTTGAGAAAGGTCAGCCAAGTAGCGTTCCTCCGCAGTCGGCTCCCATCGCCATAACAACTCCGGCTGAAACCGACCGGTGAGCCCTTCGAGTTGCTGAGTTTCCCAATAACTGACAAAAACCGTCACGGCAACGAGCGCGATTGGCAACCGAATGCCGGGCCGAGATGCGAAAACCAGTAATGCTGCCAGGAACGCGACCACGGCTGTCGGGATCACCATCACCAGCGTTGCCATCCCGAGCATCGTATCATCCAACAATGCAATCGCGATTCCAACGATGGCGACGAATCCGATCACGCCGACGATTTTTTCCTTGACCCCGGCACGGCTCGCGAAACACCACCACGCCAACATCAACGCTCCGCCGACCGCGGGCCCCAGAAAGGCGGTCATCATCATCATCAATGATTCCGTTGGCATCGTGCGCATTGCGATCAGCCCCAAGATGCCGACAAGCAGGATCAAGGCCGGCCATCTCCGCAAACGACGGGTCGGCTGGGACTCCGTCTCATTTTCTCCCGGTACCCCTAGAGTTGCGTCACTCGCACCCGGATCACCAGACGGAGTGGGTGTCGCTTCTGATTCGGATGACATGATGGAGAGACCTTTCTAAGAGACAAATGGATGACGGCGCCCGGCATCGAGAACACAATTTTCGCGTCTGATCAACTTGTTCGATCTGCGAATTGTTCGATCTGCGAATTGTTCGATCTGCGAATCAAGATCTTGGTGACTTTATGGCCATGATGCTTACGTAAAACGCGAACAGGTGACCATGGAATTCCTAGGTTGCTACACTTCTGGCATGAATACGCACGAACCGAACGAAGCCGAATGGAGCGAGGCCTGGGCGTCCCTCCAGTTTGACAATCGATTCACAAGTTGTCTGCCGCCCGACCCCGAAACGAGCAATGAAACGCGTCAAGTTTACGAAGCGTGTTATTCGCGCGTGCGACCGCTGAAGTTTTCCGCACCTTCCCTGGTCGCCTATTCTCCCGAAATGGCCCGGCAACTCGGTTTACCCGAGTCACTGCTCGGGTCATCTCAATTTGCAGAAGTTTTCGGCGGCGGTCGTGTGCTGCCCGACATGGATCCGTTTGCGATGTGCTACGGCGGTCATCAATTCGGAAATTGGGCGGGACAACTCGGCGACGGCCGGGCGATCAATCTTGGCGAAGTCATCGATGTCGACGGCCACCACCAAACGTTACAGTTGAAAGGCGCCGGACCGACGCCTTACTCTCGCTTTGCCGACGGTCTGGCCGTGCTCCGCAGCAGCGTGCGCGAATTTCTGTGCAGTGAAGCGATGCATCATCTGGGGGTTCCAACCACACGCGCCCTCAGCTTGGTCCTGACAGGCGACCGCGTCACTCGCGATATGTTCTACGACGGTCATCCTCAACAAGAACCCGGCGCGGTCGTTTGTCGCGTCGCACCTTCGTTCGTTCGGCTCGGCAGTTTTCAGATTTTTGCAAGTCGTGGTGACATCGAAACGCTTCGTACGTTGACCGACTATACGATCCGTAATGATTTCCCACATCTATTGGCTTCGCAAACCGCCCCGGGTAAAGAAACGTACCAAGAGTTTTTTGCCGAAGTCTGTCAGCGAACCGCTGAGCTGATGGTGCATTGGATGCGAGTCGGTTTTGTCCACGGCGTCATGAACACCGACAATCTTTCCATACTCGGACTGACAATCGACTACGGCCCCTATGGTTGGCTAGAAGATTACGACCCAAACTGGACCCCCAATACCACCGATGCCCAAGGACGTCGCTATCGTTATGGGCATCAACCACAAATCGCCCAGTGGAACCTCGCCCAATTCGCCGGAGCGCTTTTACCACTGGTCGATGGTGATGTCGAATCGATGCAAGCGGGCTTGAAACTGTACGTCGAAACCTTTGAAGACGGCTGGCACGCAATGATGTCGGCAAAGCTTGGTCTTGATCGCTTCGAACCAGCATCGGATCCGGAACTGTTTGGCGACCTACTGGAAGTTCTCTCGCTCGCCGAAACCGACATGACGTTGTTTTATCGACTGTTGGCCGATCTTCCCTGTGATTCCCCCGAAACCACGCTACCTGCGTCTGATCCCGAAACGAATCGACAACGTTGGATGCGATCGATGAACGCGGCTTATTATTCCCCCGATGAAGTCAGCTCGGATGCGATGACAAAAACGCTTCGGTGGTGGGAGCGTTATCGCGAACGACTTGCCGCGGCAAACATCGACGAAGCACAGCGAAACACACGAATGAACCGGATTAATCCACTGTACGTCCTTCGAAACTACCTGGCCCAACTGGCGATCGATCGCAGTGAACAAGGTGATCACGCAGGCGTTTGGGAACTACTGGAGGTGTTGCGCAATCCGTACGAAGTACAATCGGGTCGCGAAGCGTTCGCAGAGAAACGCCCCGAATGGGCCCGCCACCGAGCCGGATGTTCGATGTTGTCCTGCAGTTCATAAAACCGATGGGGCAACTTGTGATCCGACACGGCGTGCTTCCGATCACAAGGGAGATTCGTTGAGCAGAAACCACCCGCGCTGTCACTCGTCAAATTCGGATTCCGACTCGAGTGCGGCTTTGGCTCGTTGAAAGTCATCGGTATCCTCGACCACTTCGCCATCACGCAAGACGATTGTCCGGCGAGCGGTCTTGGCCACGTTCAGATCATGCGTGACCAAAATGACGGTGATTTTTTCGGTCTCGTTTAACTCTTTGAACAATCCGATCACCTCTCGACTGGTCTTGGAATCTAAGTTTCCCGTTGGCTCGTCACCCATCAAAATCGATGGGCGATTGACCAGTGCACGGGCAATCGCGACCCGTTGCTGTTGCCCCCCGGAAAGCTGACTGGGGTGGTGATGATAGCGGTCACCCAGGCCAACTTGGTCGAGTACTTCGCGGGCTCGATCGTGTCTCTGACGCGCCGTCATTCGCGTGCCGTACATCAGTGGCAATTCGACGTTCTCAAGCGCCGACGTTCGATTAAGCAAATTGAAACTTTGGAATACAAATCCCAACTGGCGGTTACGAATTCGGGCCCGCTGATCTCGGTTCATCGTCACGATTTCTTCGCCGTCGAGCCGGTAGCTTCCATGCGTCGGGCGGTCCAAGCATCCCAACGTATTCATCAGTGTTGACTTCCCGCTTCCCGATGGACCGACGAGCGCGATCGATTCGGCATGCTCGATTTCCAGACTGACCGTGCGCAGTGCATGAACGAGGACTTCACCGAGGTCGTAAACGCGGCGGACGTCGCGAAGTTCGATCAGTGCCATCGGGGTTACTCGTATCGCAGGGCGTCAATCGGATCGAGCTTGCTGGCTCGACGTGCGGGGTAAAAGCCAAAGAACATTCCCACCGCCGCGGCAAACCCCATCGCGACGAGCGCCGCCGGAAGCGAAACCACCATCGGCCAATCGGTCCCCGGCTTATAGGCATTGATCACGACTGTTGCGGTCATCGACATCGCGGTGCCTAGTGCTAAACCGATCAATCCCCCGATACAAGACAGGACGATCGATTCGATCAGAAACTGCCATAAGATGTCACGGCCACGGGCCCCCAACGCCATTCGTATCCCGATCTCACGCGTCCGCTCGGTGACCGAAACCAACATGATGTTCATGATCCCGACGCCACCGACGACCAGTGAGATCCCGGCTATCACCGACAGCATCATCGTCAATGTCCCGGTGATGATGCCCAGCATATTGGCAACCTCTTTCATATCGGTGATCTCAAAATCAGCCGATTCTCCGGGTGCAATGTCATGCCTTTCGAGCAGCAGATGACGAATTTCTTTCGTCGCTTGTTGCATCAGATCCATACTGCGGGCTGACACCATGATCGCGTGAATGTTATCCATCGGTGCACCGACCAACCGTTTCCGAACGGTTGTCTGGGGCATCAAAATCAAATTATCCTGGTCGTCACCGACCATATTCGCGCCTTTCTTGGCTAAGATCCCGATCACTCGGATCGGGACATTGTTCACACGAACGGTTTGCCCAATCGGATTGATGGTACGAAACAATTTGGGAATCAAGGTCTGGCCGATCACACACACCTTGGCATTCGATTCAATGTCAGCATCGCCGAAGAACGACCCCGCTTCCAAAGGCCATGCGCGAACCTGTAGGAAATCAGGCCCGACGCCCAACATCTCTTTCGGACTCCAGTTTTCATTGCCGAAGATCACCTGGCCTCCGGTAAAAATCATCGGCGAGGCTGCCCGAACCGACGGGCACTGCGATGCGATCGAATCCACGTCCGCCGCGGTCAATGTCGGCGCATCGTTTTGCTGAACGCCGCCTTCGTTGGTTTGCCCCGGCGTGACAAAAATCACATTAGTGCCCAAGCTTTGCAGTTCGCCCTGAACCAACCGGTTCGCGCCCTGCCCGATCGAAACAATCGTGGTCACAGCGGCAATCCCGATGACAACGCCAATGATCGTCAAGATCGCCCGCATCTTGTTTTTTCGCAACGCTCGCAGCGCGGTTCGAACGGTATCGAAGAACGACATGGCGATTAGTTTTTTTGCCCGGTGACTAACAGATCGCCCTTCGACAGCTCACCGGATCGGAGCTCGGTGTATCCGCTCTCACCCAGCCCAGTCTGGATTTCGATCGCCCTAAGTAATTCACCGTCGACGGCCCATACATGACGACGGTGACGTTGCTTCCGCCGGTCTGCTTTCTCGCCGGCCGACAGGTCCGCCGATTCGTTATCGTCAGCAGTCGGATCATTCTTCCAGGTTGACCCGTCGATCAAATGACGATCTTTCTCGCGCACCCACTCGGCTTTTTCAGGATAGAAACGCAGCGCCGTATTGGGAATCTTGGGTACGTCAACCGTCGAGTCGACTTCGAAGGAAATGCTGGCGGTCATGCCAGGAAGCAGCTTCAGATCCGGATTTTCGGTCGCGATCACGACCGGATAGGTCACCACGTTTTGATTCGTCACGCTACTAACACGGATCTGTTCGATCGTTCCGTGAAAGACGATCTCCGGATGCGCATCGACAGTGAACGTCACCGGTCGATCCTGTTCTTTCGCTTGCTGCACCAACCCGATATCCGCCTCGTCAACGGATGCGAATACATGAACCTTGCGGCGTAGATCCGGCGCGACAATGAATAACTCGGGGGTCTGAAACTGGGCAGCCAACGTTTGCCCCGGATCGATTTTGCGATCGATGACGATGCCGTCGACGGGGGCGACAATTTCACAGTAATTCAAATTCGCAAGTGCGTTGTCCAGCGATGCACGGGCTTGCAAGATGGTTGCTTCGGCAACCTTTCGTTGTGCCCGCAAGGACTTCACCTCGAACGTCAACGAATCCATTTCACTTTCCGACAGAAAGCCTTCGCGTTTCTGCCGCAGTTTCACGCCCCGATCAAAATTGTTGATCGCTTGCTGCAGTTCTGCCTCGATCCGTTCCAACTCGGCTTGCCGTGTTGCCAGCGCCGCCTCCGAGCGCGCCACTTCGGCTTTGAACAACCGCGGGTCGACCCTTGCCAACACATCGCCCTCTTTGACTTCATCGTTAAAGTCAACATTCAGTTCGACGATCGGACCGGAGACAAACGATCCGACCAAGACAGAACGCACCGGTCGAATTTCACCAGTCGAATTGACATAGCGGGTCACATCGCCGCGGGTCACTTTTGATGTTTCCCAAACAATCCGGTTGCGTGCTTTCCAGTAACGCATCGCTGGCCCATAGGCAGCCGCAATCACTCCTCCCAAGACGGCGATTGGGATCAGCCATTTGAGAAGTGTCTTCATGTCGGTGGAGTGAATAGCAAAAGAAAAGTAAACGAGCGGGCCGAACGAGCAGGCTGCCGATTTGCTGGGCAAACACGATTCGCCGAGGAGGCGCCGATCTTGGTGACGGAGCATCAATTTACGACAAATTCGACCGCCGGACCAAACGTGTCATCCGACGTGCGATCTATCTCATGTCGCCGAAACGAAGTGTTGCTGAAGCGTCGATCGCGTCCTGAAAAAGCGGTCGACGTGCCCCATCAGGCACTACTTCCTTTCGCTTGCTTGAGTTTCACACGTGGGTAGGTTCTTACAAGGAGATTCAGTTATGGCCAAATACTTTGTGCAATCCGGAACGCTTCGCACGACCGTTGACGCCGAGAACGGACAAAAGGCTGCGCTCTGGGCAGTTCATCAAGCCATGCAACAGGTCCTGCCAGTTGATGACGAACAGCACACATCACAGTGTAAAGCAACATCGATGTCAGAGTCTGGACCGAGCGTGATGGATCATCTGGTGTTTGTCAGCGAAGTCGGCTTTGACGACGAGCACCCGACTCGGTATCCAACGATGGACGTCGTACGACAATGGAACGAGATGCTCGGTGCCCTGCAACGACTCGAACAATTGCTCGGTGATCGTGGCTTGGCTGCCTGATCAGTTCGCCCCCGTTGCCGTCACGTGAATGATTCGTTGGTCTCCGTCAACTGAATCAACCGTTCCGAAATCGATCGCTTTGACAACTTCATCGATCGAGCCGAAATGACGAACGATTAAATCCGTGTGGGTCGGATTCGATCGTCGCCGATGGTTAGGACGCTGAAGCTGGGTCAGCAACGCGTCGACGGCGCCGGGGGCATTAAAACGTGGTGTGTGGGTCACACTGATATGAATTTCGTTGGGTCGAAGCGTCGTAAAACTCCCGCCTCTCGGGCCCCCGAACGATGGCGGTCGCGGGAAACCAGCCCCCGCAAACGTTGATCCTGGAACGTTTGATGGGGACATTCCCGCCTGAGCATGAAACCGCTCTGCCTCCGCCCGCATCTCTGCCATCTGCGCTTCACCACGGGCCCGGCGGCTAGCCTCGGTCCATGCCCCAAGCATCGTCATCAACAAAATAAATGCGAACTGAGCCAAGTAACCCGAGGCGAGAACTCGAAAGACACCGAAGCGTTTCCATAAAAAGACAAACCCAATCACGACGCCCCAGAACACCACAAAGGCCGTGACGATTCCCATCACCATGGACGGGTTGAACTCGCCGCCGCTTCGTCGCATCCCCTTTAGCGATGCCTTCGCCACCACCGCAACGACCACCAATGCGATACCGCCGGCTCCCATCGCTGCGACTCGCTGCTGATAGTAACCCGTCAATCGATCCATCAAATGTTTGCGAGGCAGAAAAAGGCACCCCGCAATGATTGCTCCGATCGGAAACTGAATCGCCAAGACTAACAAAAAGGGAGGGAAGAACGCACAGAAGATCAGTCCGACCAGGTTGGCAATCACAATCGTGGTGATCAAGCGATGTGACGACACCCAACTCCCAAACCGGTTTCCCCCGACCTTTCCTTTCGATGAAGGCTGCCCCGTGAACGCAGAGGTTGCGTCTGCCCCCATCGCCGACATTCCCGAATGCGAAGTTGGCAAATTCCCAAACGGGTCATCCAGTACCGGACTCGGTGCGGCGGGCACGCTCGCTGACGAAGCAGGCATGCTTGCCGGCGGCATCGAAACTGCCGGTATCGATGCTGGGCTCGATGTCGATGTCGGTACTGCGGGTTGCTGAGTGAGCGGCTTGCCGTCGGCACCGAGTGGGATCGCCGGCAGAACCGTGTCGCGTCGATTGACAGCTGGTGCTGAAGACGCGGCGGGCTTGCCAACCGGACGCGAGACTGGCGTTGGCTTTACAACCGGTTGCCTGGACGCCCCGTCGTTTTTTTGTGCCGGAAGCTTTAATTGCATCGAGCACTTGGGACACTTCACCGTCGATGGCTGATCCAACAGTTTGACGGCAAGTTTGCTTTGGCAGTGCCCGCACTTAATCGACACCTTCTCGCCGGCGGCTGCCTTCGCTGGCTGGCTCACTCCAACATTCGAGGCTGGTGCGTCATTCGAGGCCGGTACTTCACCCAAGTTTTTACACTTGGGACAACGGACTTTCTTGCCGGCCGCTGATGCTGGGACAGCGAGTGTTTGCGAACAGGAGCCGCACTGAAAGCGAACCGTAGAAGACATGGCGAGCAGTGGTGATCTGGGAGATAAGGTCCCGCATTCTACCCCAGCGATTCCACCCGAGCGACACTTTTTTCCCAACCACGAAAACAGGAGGTGGCGTGAATTCACCGCCGGTGGCATGCCTGTCCCCGAACGGAACGTTCGATCGGTTAGCTGCCCGTTAGCCAACATGCGCTCGCAGCGGCTGCGTGCGTTAGCCACGCGATAGTCAGCTATCTTTGCAGCAAGGCAAGCCCTCGTCCTGGCTGCGAAGTCCTACCTTATTCGTCACCACTGGGGGCGCTATCACCTGCCTTCCATCGCAAAAACGCATCCAGAAATCCTTGCAGCTCACTGCCATCGAGGACGCTATTAAAGTTGCCGACGTAGTGTCCGGTTCGGGCGTCCTTAACCCGTTGGTCTGGATGGAGGAAGTAGTTGCGGATTTGGCTACCGAACCCGGTTTTCGCTTGGGTGTTGTACTTTTTCGCGTCTTCTGCTTCGCGCCGCTCCTCTTCCAATCGGGCGAGTTTTGCGCGGAGCATCTTCCAGGCGGTCGCCCGGTTTTGGTGCTGGCTACGTTCGTTCTGGCACTGGACCACCACCCCACTCGGGGCGTGGGTCAGGCGGATCGCACTGTCGGTCTTATTGACGTGCTGGCCGCCGGCACCACCGGCGCGGAAACGATCTTCTCGAACGTCTTTCTCATGAATTTCGATGTCCACCGAATCATCAATTTCGGGGGAGACGCTGACCGCCGCGAAACTGGTTTGACGCTTGCCTTCGCTATTAAACGGGCTGATTCGAACGAGTCGATGGATGCCTTCCTCACCTTTAAGATAGCCGTAAGCCATCGGACCGCGAATGGCGACCGAGGCGTTGTTGATACCGGCTTCTTCGTTATCCTGGCGGTCGAGCAATTCGATTTTGTACTCCTGACCGACAGCCCAGGCGGAGTACATCCGTAGCATCATATCGGCCCAGTCGTTCGCGTCGGTCCCTCCGTCGCGGGCATTAATGGTCAAGATCGCGCCCGCGTTGTCGTTCGGACCGCTCAGCAGAGCTTTTAACTCCAGATCATCGAGGATAGCTTCGAGTCGGTCGAGTTCCCCGTTGACCTCGTCAACGATCGATTCGTCCTCGTCGGCCATCTCCATCAACGCGGCTAAATCTTCGACGGCGGTGGACAATTCATTCATCGGACCGACAATACTTTTCAGGCCCTTGAGCTGGGAGACGGTCTTTTGCGCGGACTCGTTGTCATCCCAGAAGTTGGGTTCGCCCATTTTGGCTTCGATCTTTTTGATCTGGGCTGCTTTGCCAGCATGGTCCAGCGATTCGGAAAGTTGAGCCAATCGTTTTTTGATGTTGGAACCGCGTCCAACGAGTTCGGCATCCATTGATAATCCGTTGTTCCCGATCGCGAAGTCGATCTCGGACGTCGCGAAGCTGATTCGTGTGGTCGGAAAAGCTAATCTGCGATGATAAACGACCTGCCGGCGGCGAGGTGGTTCACCCGTTTGCGTCGCGTTTAATTTGTACGGCGATTTAATTCGTGAAAAGGTAAAGAACTATACATGGCACGCGTTGTTCTGGCGATGAGTGGGGGTGTCGATTCGAGTGTCGCGGCGCACCTTTTGAAGGAAGCCGGGCATGAGGTCATCGGCATTTTCATGCGGCATGGTGAGGAATCGAGCGAAGTTTGCAAAGTCGACTCGTCGACCGACACGGCATTGCCTGTGTTGGGAGGGTTGGCGTCGGGGCGAGCCGATCATAAACAGGGCTGCTGCACCGCCAGCGACGCCGCCGACGCGCGGCGTGTCGCGGCGGCGATGGAGATCCCGTTTTACGCCCTCGACCTGCAAGCCGACTTTCGCCGGATCGTCGATTACTTTGTTGATGATTATCTGGTCGGTCGAACCCCGAACCCCTGCATTAAATGCAATCACTGGATCAAGTTCGGACGGCTGTTCGATTATGCCGACGGGGTCGACGCAGACTATGTCGCCACCGGTCACTATGCGCGGATGATCGACGGTCAACTGCATCGGGGACTCGACGGCAACAAGGATCAATCCTACGCACTATTTGGGATTCGCGGTGACCGACTCGGCCGAATGATGCTGCCGGTCGGTGACTTCGAGAAACCCGAGATTCGCCGGATCGCCGAAAGCTTGGACCTGGGTGTTGCCAGGAAAAAAGACAGCCAAGAAATCTGTTTCGTCACCCAAGGTCACCACAGCGATTTCGTCAAAGCACGACGTCCGGAGCTGGCCGGAACCACCGCCGGCGAGATGGTCACACTCGACGGTACCGTCGTCGGAACCCACCAAGGTTACGAAGCGTTCACGATCGGTCAACGAAAGAAACTTGGCGTCGCCCTGGGCGTTCCACATTTTGTCGTCCGCATCGAACCGGACACCCGCCGCGTCGTCTTGGCGACGAAAGAACACCTGGGAAGCCAGACGTTGCTTGCCAAGGAAGCAAATTGGCTGACCGATGACCTGTCTGGCGAACTGTCCGTTCAAATTCGCTACAACGGATCACCGCACCCGGCCATCGTGCATCTCGATCCAAGCGAACGAGATAGCTTTCGGGTTCAATTCGAATCACCGGTGGACGCCGTCGCGCCGGGCCAAGCGGCCGTCGTTTACCGCGGCACCCAGGTGATCGGCGGCGGTTGGATCGAGCACAGCGGCGAAGATCTGCAGTGCTTCGCCGGCGGTGACGTGTGACGACATTGCCGCACGACTGACGAGAGGCGAGCCGCCCGGACGCGCCGCTGATCTAAATTGTCAGCCGACCGGTGCTGTCGCCGATCGATTCGGCAGGTGTCCCCATAATATCTAGCATCGACAAGAACAGGTTGGCCATCGGGCACTCTTCGCCGGCATCGATGTAACGACCGGTTTCGATTTGCCCTGACGCGCCACCCGCCATGATAATCGGTAGGTCTTCGTGGCGGTGCCGGTTCCCGTCGCTGATACCGCTACCGTAAAGGACCATCGATTGATCGAGCAAGCTACCGCCTGCGTCACTGGTGCTATCGAGCTTCTGCAAAAAGTAAGCGAATTGTTCGACCAGATAACGATCGATCTTCGCCAGCTTCCCAACCAAGTCTTCTTTGTTGCGGTGGTGGCTCATCCCGTGGTGGCTATCGCTGATGCCGATCTCGGTATAACGACGGTTGCCGCCGGCGTTGTCCAACATCATCGTCGCGACGCGAGTTGAATCCGTCTGGAACGCAATCACCATCAGGTCAAACATCAAGCGGGCGTGTTCCCGGAACGCTTCAACCCGGCCGAATGGAACTTCGATGTCCGGAAGTGCCGCCGCATCGTCACGTTCGCTCTGTTCGATCCGTTGTTCGATTTCACGAATACCCGAGAAGTACTCGTCCATCTTCCGTGTGTCAGTTTTGCCAAGGCCTTTCATGAGGTTCTTGGCATCGCCCCGAACGACATCCAAAATACTACGGCGAACACGATTTTTTTCACGACGCTCATGGGCGTCGCCGCTGCCGAACAATCGCTCGAAAGCCAATCGCGGGATCGTTTCCTTGGGCATCGGTTGCGATTCGCTGCGCCAAGAGATGTTACTGCTGTAGGCACAACTGTAACCCGAGTCACAACTGCCGGCGTTACGACTGCCTTCGAGTCCGAGCTCGATCGAAGGCAGGCGAGTTTGCCCGGCCAAATGAGACGCGGCGACTTGGTCCACCGAAACGCCCAAGCGAACGATCCCACTGGTTTTCAACGGACGCGCGGCGGTCAAGAACGTTGCCCCACAGCGAGCGTGATCACCGGCACCGTCCTTGTACCCACGCCCATTGTCGAGCGTTAGATTGCGGAACACGTTGATCTTGTCCTTCATCGGGCTCAGCGGTTCCAGCGTCGGCGAGCACTTCCAGTCACGCGGGTCACCGCTTTCACCGACGATCGGCGTCCACTCGGGAACGATCACGCCATTGGGAAAAAAGACGCACGCCATCCGGACGGGACGTTTGACCGAGTCAGCCGACGCATAGGCGCTGCGGGCCATCGGAGTCATCGCTTCGAGCAACGGCAGTCCCAGCACGGCGCCGGTGCCGCGCAGGAGAGTCCGTCGATCGAGACGCTTCGGTTGGATCGGATTCTTTAAAAGGCTCATAGCGTTTCCGTTTGGTAGGACGTCGTTGGCGGGTGATCGCGACGCGGTGCGTCGCACAGGCTGGTCGTAAAGGCGGGAAAGAAACTGGTAGGAAGGGGTGAACTATCGGGTGGGCGTTTGGAAGCGGAATTGTCGGCTATCGATGATCGCCGACGCAATGTCAGCGAGCCGGAAGCCATTCGGGCGAGTTTTCTCGACCACGTCGTCGATTGTACAACGATCGTCAGGCGTCAGTTCACGACCGATCGCGAAAGTCAGCATCCGTTCGGTCATTGTCCGGGCCAAAGCCTCAATTTCGGTGTCACCAAGCATTTTGCTTAACTCGGCGCCACCGTTAAAAGATCGCCCATCGGGCATCGCGCCGCTGGCATCGATCGGGTGACCGGAATCTTCGGTTCGGAAACGGCCGATCGCGTCAAAATCGTCTAATCCGAATCCCAGTTGGTCCATCACTCGGTGGCAGGACGCACATCCAGAACTCGCGCGATGCAATTCCAGTTGCTCTCTCAACGACGCGGTCGCCGCGGCGGTTTCTGACTCTTCAAGTTCAGGAACCCCGGCCGGCGGATCCGGTGCCTTGATGCCTAAGATATTCTCGAGAATCCATTTCCCACGGAGCACCGGACTGGTTCGTGTCGGCATGCTGGTCAGAGTTAGAACGCTTGCGTGCGAGAGCAGTCCACGTCGCGGCGTGCCTTCTAACGACACCCTTTGAAACTCGTTTCCCTTCGGGGACTCGATCCCATAGAGCTTCGCCAACGGTTCGTTGATGAAAGAATAATCGGCGGTCAGAAATTCGCTGACGGGCAGGTTGTTTCGAATGACGTGCATGAACAGCATTTCGGTCTCACGACTCATCGCCAACTTGAGCTGATCATCGAACATCGGAAAGCGTTTTTCATCCGCTTCATGTCCGTCCAAGTTTCTCAGGCCAAGCCACTGGGCGGCGAAGTCTTTCGCCAGCGCGGTCGCCCGCCCGTCTTCAAGCATCCGCTTGACTTGCTTGTCGACTTCTTCACCGGCCAGTTTGCCTTTGTCGGCCAATTCCAACAGCGTTTCGTCAGGCGTGCTACTCCACAGGAAGAACGACAAACGCGTCGCCAACTGGTGTTGAGTGAGGGCGTAGTCACCGAACTCATTCGGCTCTGCATCCGCGTTAGGCAGCTCGGCTCGGAACAGAAAGCGCGGGCTAACCAGCAGCGCCGTTAACGCACGCCGCATCCCGACGTAAAACGATTCACGTTCGCCGGTGGCTTGCTCGACCAACTGTGCGTAGGGCTTGATTTCTTCATCGGTCACCGGACCGCGAAACACTAACGGCATGAACTCACGAAGGTTCTTCATCGCCGTCTGGCGAACGTCTTTGTACCGCCCACGATTTTGTGGTGCGACATGGCGGACGAGATCAAAGTGCTTCGGGGGAAACGCGTCTTTAGGATGCCGGGAGGGACCATTGACCTCGAACGAGCGAAACATAAACGGATGCTCGGCAAAATCGATTCGGCGGTTGGGTGGAATCGGATCGGCCAAACCCTCAATCACTTCATTGACAACCGCTTCATCCATCGTCGTCATTTGGTCGAAACGAGTTTCGCCAACCTTCAACTCTTGTTCCTCAAGGATGGGGATGAAGCCTAAACGACGTTTACCTCGTTTCAGTTCAACCGTTTCGCGTTCTGAGTCGGCGCTTCCGCCGCCACCGAAATACTTCAACTCGACCGTTTTCAGCAGCAGTCCTTCACCATCGACAATCGCGACCGTCACCGGATCGGCTTTGGAAGTCGTCACTCCACCGCGAATACCAATCCGATACTCACCGTCAAACGGAACGTCGAGATCGATCCAGGCAAAACTCTCTTTGTCGACGAAGCGTCCGTTGAAACTACCGACTTCAAAACTTCCGTAGACAGGGATCTGGTCTGGCGCGACATCCTTATCGATCGAAGGCAATTCTTTGGGATCGCCGATGACCGCGTCGGCAACCGACTCGGCGGCCTCGAAATACTTTTCGATCAACATTGGGCTCAACGAAAGCACGTCACCGTTGTTGTCAAACCCGGCGCCGACTTCATCGGAGGGAAACTTGTCGGCCGGCTTCAAGTCGATTCCAAAAAGGTCACGAATCGCGTTGTTGTACTCGCTTCGGTTCAGCCGACGTACGGTGACCTTCCCGGCTTTGGGGCGCAAGTCACATGTCGATGAAAAAGCGGCGTCTTCGAGCGCATGCACCAACTGCTTGCGTTCTTCGATTTCCGGTGTGTCGTAATCTTCCGGCGGCATCGCCCCGAAACGTACCATCTCAAGCACCCGTTGAAATTCCGGCGGGCTGACGTCCTTGAGCGAGAGGAACGGGGTCAGATCTAGTCCGGCTTCCTTGTAGTCCTCGTTGTGGCAATCAATGCAGTACGCTTCCAAAAGTGGTACACCGTTTTCTTCCCAAGCCGCCAGTTGTTCCGGATCAGGTTTGTTGGTGTCTTCGCTGTCTTCGCCTGGAGCTTCCTTTGACGGTGCACTTGCTGACGGAGACGTCCCTGAATCGTCTTGCGGGGCCTCAGCACGCGCAGGGTATCCGCCCCATCCGGCAAGAACGAAAGCCGTGGTCAACATCAGCGCAAGCGGCGAGAGGAAAGGCTGGCGGAGCTGCGAAACTCGCAAGTCAACCGCGGCCCTTTCGATCATTGGATCGGGCACAAACGTTTGGGGGTAATCGTGGTGGCGGGACCGGGTCAGCTCGGTAGATCGAAACAATTCAGATCCATGCGGCGAACTGAAATTGCAACCACCAGGTGATTGCCCAGTCCGTCGCGACAAGCGATCCGGCGTGAGGTGGGACACCCTTATTGTAGGAATATGGCGACCTATTTCCAGCCAAATCGGCCAATGCAAGCGTCTTCGGCAAGCGAACCTCTCCTAGATCGAACAAATCGGCGCATTTTCGCCACCACATTCAGCCACTCTTCCCACCCGAACGTGTGGAACCATGGCCCGTGTACCACTGTCGCGCCGCCAAGCCAAAACCGGATCGAGAACGAAAATCCGCTCGTATTGCTGGCATTCCGCTCGACTCGCGGCGATGAATCAGGGGGGTCACAAACCGAGCCCCTCGCTAGAATTCCGATAATGCCACCACGAGGTGCACGACCAGCACGAACAGGGTTGTCCACAACACCGTCGATGTGATCGATCGGCTAACGTCACCGGCTGAACGTTTAGGGGCCAAACCTTGGTAGTACGCGATCGTCGCCGTCCCCAGTCCACAAACGACGTTTTTCAGCAGCACCCACTTCCAGCCGATCGAAAACCAAGTGCCATCGGTGATCAAATTACGATCGAAATGAAGCTGCCAAAAGTGCGGCCCGATATCAGGAAACGACATCGCAAAGGAAACCATGCTGACCGACCTCGCACATTGAAAGGCCAACCATTCCAGTATCGGTGTACCGATCACGAACGCGACGACGATTGGTAACAGAAGGTAACTCCGTGGCGAAACGCCGAGCGTCTTCATCGCGTCGACTTGGCCGCCGTATTGCTTGACCCCAACATCGGCGGCGACTGCAGCACCGCAGCGGGCGGCGACAAGAATGGTCGCTAAAATTGGAACTAGAACTCGATAAAGTGCGAAGCCGATCGACGCCAATAACTCATCAATCAACAGCGGCTGCGTGTAGACTCGAAACGGCAAGAAGCGAAACGTGAAGTACGTGGCCGTGAAGCCGATGATCAGTCCCGCGATCATCAAATAGACCCAAGCCGAAAAACCGGCAACCAATCGTGCGTAGTGCAAGGTGAAGCGTGCCGCCCAGCGATGGCGGGGAACAATCGGAACGAGGTCTAACGGCAACCGCAGTGCGGCGACGATCGCCCCGCCGGTGGCTTCCAACATCGGCGCCACTGCCCGCTCAACCCAAGAAGGCTGAACCGCTGCACCGGCCGAACCGTCAGAATCCTGCGCGGGCACCATCAACTGCGGGATTTCCGCCCAACGCTGTTTTTCGATCTCCACCAAACGTTCCGCTTGGGGATCGAGAAGATAAACCTTATCGGCGATCGGGATCAAAGTTTCGTAGTCGTGCGTGACGACAACGCTGGTCCGATGATGTTCCTCTTGAGTCTCGCGAATCAACTGCGCGACCAATCGTCCGCTAGCTGCATCAAGCCCGCTTGTCGGCTCGTCGTATAAGACGACTTCGGGGGAAGCCGCCAAGGTACGGGCAATGGCCAACCTCTGTTTTTGGCCACCACTAAGGTGCGTCACCGAAGTTCGTTGGGGGACTCCGAGGTGTTCAAGCCATTGTTTGGCCGTCCACGATGGCTTGCGCCCCGATTGTCCCTTCCCAGAACCAATACGATGACGGTGATCGATCGCAAACTGTACGTTCTCACGGGCGGTCAACTCATCAAACAAAGCGAACTGTTGAAAGACGATACCGACCGAAGGTTTCACTGGTGTGACCGAATCGTCGGCCGGTTTATCCACCGATGAATTTCCGCCCAATTTGATTTCACCGGACCATCCGATCGAATCACCATGTTGCGGGATTAACCCGGCCAGCAATCGCAACAGCACGCTTTTACCGGCGCCACTTCCGCCGACGATGACCGTGATTTTTGCGGCAGGAAAGACCGCATCGACGTCCCGCAGCAAACAACGATCACCGGCAACGACATTCAGCTTTTCCAGGCACAGCGAATGAGCTTCTGGGAGCGACGCGGGGGCTACACTCAAGTCAGCGGGACCACCATCCCCAACACCATCAGACGCGGTGGATTCGGGGCCTTCGGTGCGTTGGGGATCGGAGTCGTGCACTGAATTTTAAGTTTGAACCGATGGATGGTTGCAGGTACCGCGAGCGATGAATGACCGCGACAATGTTCTTGGGTGACAGCGTTTAAGGACGACGGATTCCGGCACGATCGACGCCCCCCGCTTGATCGAGTGGAGTCTCGGCGGCATAAACAACCGGATAAGGCAAATGCTTGTCCGCCTTGTCAATCATCCCATTGTTCGCACCGGTATGCCACGCAACGACCCACTGCCGGTCTTTGCGCAAGATCTGACTGCGTAGCACGCGAGCGAAGTTGGGATCGATGCCTTGTTCTTCGTTGCCAAACAGATCATCACCGATCTCGCGGAGGATCGGTTCCAGACGTTCGCTGGCGATCTCGAGTGCGGCGGTGGCTTCGTCACTCGTCCAGATTTCTTGCCACAGTTGTTTCAGTTCTTCGTTGTCGACGAACGTCTCTTTCAAGATTGCTTGAACCAGCTTTCTTGTTTCCGGGTCGGCCGCAAAATCGTTGGCCGCTTGCGCGACCTCGCGACGAACCGCCGGGTCTGAAGCAACATCGTTCACGGTACGTTGGATCGCGACAACGATCTCGTCCATATGTGCCTCCAGAATCGGGACTGCGTCATCGTCAACAAAACGCTGCCATTCCTGACGCAGAAGATCCTTGCGAGGCAACGGCGACTTGTCGTACAACGCCCGCCAACCGAAACGAAATAGTGAAGCGCGATCCCAGATTTCACGACCGATCTTTTCAGCGGGAGGGCGCCCATGTTTTTGTACGATCGGCAAGATTTCCTTTCTTGCCATCGGGATCAAACGTTGTTGCACGATGTTTCGGTTCCAACGTTCCCCCAATCGATCGATCTGATCGCGATGTCGCGCGACGGATGCCTGAAAGCTGGATTCGATGATCGGTAGTGAACGCCGAAAGCTCTCTTCGACGATTGGCGTTAGCGATCGACTGAGCGTTTCACCATGCTGCCGCATCGCTTGCTTGAGCCGAGCTTCAATACGATCACGTTTGTCCGCCGGCAACATCGTTTGCACGACTTCTGACAACCGCCCCGTACTTTCGTAACGCAACAATTGAAAAGCGTCGAAATCGAAATTCGATTCGGCGAACCGGCCATACCAAACCAGACGCACATTTCCGCCCGGTTCGTTCGCCGATTCGATCACATGCCCGATTTGCCGAAAGGTCACGTGATTGGTTTCGTCATCGGTTACGTCGGCAAGAAAAACGGGGCTGCCTTTCGCCAACCGTCCGGAGGGATCGATGCGAATGAATGTCGACTCATTTCCCAGAGCGAATGCAGCCAGGGAAGCGACGCGTTGAGACATCGGGCTCGTTACTTTCCCTTCCCGAGACCGGGTCCCCAGATAAACGCCGAATAGGACCGCAATGAAGAGCACCGTCCAAAACGCCAGTCCGACGATTCGTTTCGCATAGCCAGTCAAGACGTTGGTTCCCTAGACATACGGTTCTTTAGACATACGATGGTTCCACGGACACTACCTTGGATCCTTTTGCGACCCATCCTTGAAGAAACGCCTCCTAGAAGAAACGTCCGTCGCGGCCGCTAAACCGCCCCAATTCATTGCCGCAATGTGGTCGACCGATCTTGACCTGTAGGCCCGAAAAAAACAGCGCCAAGGGCGCGAATTACGATGTTTCTTGCGGCAGACGACATTCTACGCCGAACCGAGTAGACTAGGGGGCTCCCAAACTCGGATGGCAAAACTGCCCCGACGAGGCTAACCGCTGACGACGAGCCGAGCATTCGGCGAATGTCGAGTCCAATTCCCAGCGGCTGCGGCTGTCATGACGGTACGTTTTTGCCATCCCACTTCCACGCTCTCTCCACGTTTCCCACCGACTAACGAAAGCGACTTGTTTGCTATGCACCGACTTGCCAACGTCCCATTCGGAATTTTTTTGTTGATGCTCGCCGCCACCACCTGTCTGGTTTCGCCACCGGCAATGGCGGATGAACCGGCTAAAGACAGCGAGAAGAAAGAGGAGCCTAAACCTGTCGAGTCGATCTTCAAAGACAAGGCCCTCGAAGACGCCGTTCGCAAACAGGTGTTCGCCAAAAAGTACAACAACGAACCGATTGTCGCCGCTGACGTGGAAAAGATCTCTCGCGTCGAAGGTGTCGGAAAGCAAATCAAGAGCTTGGACGGCCTCGAACATTGCCATGCGTTGATGCTGATCGACTTGCGTGACAATCAAATCGAAAATCTGAAACCGATCGCCCAGCTGAAACGTCTTCAATCGGTTTCACTTTCGGGAAACCGGATCAAAGACCTATCGCCGATCAAAGAACTAACGGCGATGCAATTGCTAGATGTTTCGCGAAACCAGATCGCCGATCTTCAGCCGCTCGCCGAAATGAGCAACCTGCGCACACTGTATGTTGCCGAGAACGATATCAAGTCCCTTGATCCGATCGCACCGCTGTCAAAGATCTGGTCACTCGATGCCTCTGGCAATAACCTTTCGTCGGTCGAACCGGTCGCCGGATTGAAATGGATCACCATGCTCGACCTCCGCAATAATTCCATCTCGGACATCTCGCCGATTGCCAAACTCCCGGCGATAAACATCCTGCGTTTGGACAACAACGAAATTAAAGACCTCGCGCCACTAGTCCAAGCATGCCAAAAGGATGCCGAAGGCGACAACCGTTTTGCTCCGTACCTCCGTCTGTTTCTGGACGGAAACCCGATCGACGACAAAGCGAAGGCAGACGCGATCGAGAAACTGAAGACGGCCGGCGTGAAGGTAAAGTGACCTGAATCCTGTCCATCAACCGGCTTGTTCAATGCCGCAAGATCGCGGTCGCTGTTTCTAAGCAGCTACCGTGATAGGAACGGCCGAACAGATTCAGGTGGTTAAGCTGGTGATACAGCATGTAAACTTGGGCACGTCGCTGCCAACCGTCCGGTAGCGGCCACCGCCGCTCATAGCCTTGCTGAAAAGCAGGCGGGCACTGACCTAACCAGCGGATCATGCCCCACTCGGCTTCGCGGCAACCTCGATAGACGGCGGGATCGATCAGTGCCGGTCGACCGTCGGTACCGAACAAGTAATTTCCGCTCCAAAGATCGCCATGCAACAGCGACAGAGCCTTCTCGCGGCCGCGCAGCAGCTCGTCCAGTCGTGCGACGATCGAATCACACGCATCGACCAACGCACGATCCGCTAAACCTTGCCGGACCGCCCAGCGAATCTGATAACGCAACCGTCGCTCTGCAAAGAAACTGACCCAATCATCGGTCGGCTGATTGACCTGCGGTGCGGCCCCGAGAAAGTTGTCACGTTCCCACCCTAGACGATCACTTTGAGATGCCAGGTGCATGTCGGCGAGTTGCTCTCCGAAACGCTCGAAATCGGCAGCCGACGGACGTACGGGTGACGCATCGATCCACTCGAGGGCCAACAGTGCGTGCTGGTCAAACGCCCCCAATGCGATGGGCCGTGGGACCCGAATCGTTTCGGTGGCGGAGAGTGCGAGCAACCCTTCGGATTCGGACTGGAAATTGGACAACATCGATTCCGAATGTTGCTTGACGACGATTCGGATCGCCTCGCCGCCTTCGCCAATTCGCAATACTCCTCCGTCGATCGTTCGCAACTCCCCCGTCGCGACCTGTCGCTTGAGTGTGACCAATTGCACATCGCTGACGCAGCCGCCTCCCAACGGCCTGCTTTCGATCACTTCGACCGGTTCCCGGATCAATTTGGAGAGGGTGCTTGATCGCATGACAAAGTTTTAGTGGGAAATGAAACTTTCGAACTGTTCGGCGAGTACTGTAACTTGATGTGAGATCACAAGGCAAAACGCCGCACTTCTGAAAGCCTCATTTGAGATAGGTCATGGCAGGAATCCATATGTCGCGCCCACGAGTCACGACTGCATGTTTCGCCGCGATATCGTTTTGCTGGTTGATCGGCAGCCCGCTGCCGGGAGTTTTATCGACGACCACGATCGTCAGTGCCGCCGACAATCAGCAGGACCACACCGCCGCCGCGACGATCACACCGACACTGTCTCGCATCGATCTGGACGATTTTCGCGGCCGACGCTGGAAACTGGACGATTTCGATTCCGACCAGTTCTTGGTCGTCGCCTTCCTAGGGACCGAATGCCCGCTGGCGAAGCTCTATGCCGCTCGACTGCAGACGATGCAGGATCAACTTGCCACCAAAGGCGTTCGTGTGATCGGTGTCATGAGCAACCGACACGATTCACTGCTGGATATCACGGCATTCGCAAACCGCCAAGAGATTAAGTTCCCGCTGCTCAAAGATGCCGGTGCAAGACTTGCCGACGAACTGGATGCCCGGCGCACTCCCGAAATCTATGTCTTCGACCGAGACCGCAAATTGCGTTATCGAGGACGCGTCGACGACCAGTACGGAATTGGATACGTCCGTGATCAGCCGCGACGCAAAGATTTGCAGGCCGCACTCGAAGAATTGATTGCCGGTCAAACGGTTTCGATTGAGAGAACCGATGCGGTCGGTTGCATTATCGGCCGCAAGAAAACGGTGTCCGACTCCAGTGAAGTGACCTACGGCGGCCAAATCGCCAAGCTACTGCATCGCCACTGCGTCGAGTGCCACCGCGAAGGCGAGATCGCCCCCTTCGCCCTTACCGACTATGAAGAGGTCGCCGGTTGGGCCGACATGATTGCCGAAGTCGTCCGCGATCAACGTATGCCTCCGTGGCACGCCGACCCAAAACACGGCAGCTTTGAAAACGAACGCCGACTCACCGATGACGAGAAACAATTGCTTTACGACTGGGCCGAAGCCGGTGCACCGGCCGGTGACTTAACTGACTTGCCGACTCTGCCGGAAAAGGTCACCGGATGGCAACTGCCGCGTGAACCGGACCTTGTCTTCCATGTCAGCCCGGAACCATTCACCGTTCAAGCCGAGGGTGCGGTGAAGTACCAGTACTTTCGCATCGCCCCCAACCTGGAAAAGGATGTTTGGATCCATGCCGCCGAACTAAAACCAGGAAACCGAAGCGTCGTCCACCACATCTTGGCGTTTGCCGTCCCAAGAGGGTCAAGAGAACTTAATGGGGCGCGCGGCTTCTTGGTCGGCTACGTTCCCGGCATGCGTGTCGCCCCTTGGCCCGATGGACATGCCAAGCGAATCCCCGCCGGCAGCGAGTTAGTCTTTCAGGTTCACTACACTCCGATCGGCGTCGAAGTGCAAGACCATAGCCAACTCGGGATCTGTTTGCTTGACGAAAGCGAAGTGACTCGCGAGATCGTGACTACTAGCGCGGTCGAAACCAATCTTCGAATTCCACCTCACGAGCCAGACTATCGAGCAGACGCGGCAGGGCCACGCTTTCCCGACGATGCGAAGTTACTGGCGATGAGTCCGCACATGCACGTCCGTGGAAAGTCGTTCCGCTACGCACTCGAAAGCAACCAAGAAGTGTTGCTTTCCGTTCCCGAATATGACTTCAACTGGCAAACCACCTACGTGCTCGACCCGCCACTGGAACTCAAAGCGAACGATCGCATCATCTGTAACGCGGTGTTTGACAACAGCAAGAAAAACCTGAACAACCCCGCCCCCGAAGCGACCGTCCGCTGGGGTGACCAAACCGAAGACGAAATGATGATCGGTTATTATCACCTTTCCGTGCCCCGCGGCGACACCCCCGCAGGAAAAACCGGTGCAGAACGTCGTCGACAAATGGTCGAAAGGGCCATTCGCTTGGCAACGTTCGATCGCATTGACCAAGACGGCGACGGGTCGATCACCAAAGCGGAAACACCACGGCGTCTGCATAAGATCTTTGCCGAGCTAGACACCAATCGCGATGACATTTTGACCCGCCGCGAGGTGGAAGCGAAATAACTCGTTTCCGCCAGCCGCATTGATCTGGTGAGTTATCGTTCTCCGCCGATGATCGCGCTGGCTTGAAAGGCAATCAGGATCGATTGATCCTGGGTGACAACCCAGTAAGAACCGCCATGAAACGGCACCGCTTCTAATGACACATCAAAAACAAGAATCTCACACTCGTGAAGATTCTTTGGTGTATCCACGCTATAGTCGGCAATGACTTCGCAGTACAAATCGAAATCCGAATGACCGATCGCAATGATGTCATCGGCGAACGCACGGAGCTCGGCGAATGAGAC
This sequence comes from Roseiconus lacunae, assembly GCF_008312935.1. Taxonomy (NCBI): domain Bacteria; kingdom Pseudomonadati; phylum Planctomycetota; class Planctomycetia; order Pirellulales; family Pirellulaceae; genus Roseiconus; species Roseiconus lacunae. The sequence goes on from NZ_VSZO01000010.1 coordinate 480,473, forward strand.
AAGAGCAGGATCGGATCTGATTTTTCGAAACAGGCAAAACTCAATCGCGTCTTGCCTCGATTCAATTTCATGCGACCGGTGCCTGATTTCATCAAGCTCGGTCTTCAGGTTCTGGCGATCGAATCGCCAGCCAACGGAAATAAGCAGCAGCGCAATGACAAGAAGTCCACAGAGATACCTCATCTGAGTCGCAACATTTAGTGCCCCCGACTTCGCCGAGATTGAATGACATCAACCGTCAGTGCTTTGTTCGAATTCGATTCTAAGGTTAGACGCAGGGTGTTGGCAACGCTATCCCGAAACAACGTTCACCATCGGTCCACCGCGTCAAAACGGATGTCAGGATTGCATCATCGAGGCAGCTCGTCCCAGTCGATCGCCGGTTTGTGAGAGCTTGATGACTGCCGCTGGAAGGTTTGGTCAAGCTCGACGGTCTCGGAAAAAAAACCACAGTTCTTCAGGAAGAAGTGCTGCTCGTGACTGCCGCCGGCATAGTCAAGACGATGGCGGCCCCGGGCGGTGTTATCGCCGGTGAACTTGGCTTGCCTGATTTCATGCCATTGGCTGGTCACGTCGCATACCCATTGATTCGCGTAATGGGCGGAACGCTGTAGATGTCCGGTTGCCGGTGAGAAGTTTTCCAAAAACGAGTGGAACCCGGTGAGATGCTTATCGGTCTTGGGACGTTGAAAGCTGGCAACCAACAACCACTCGCCTTTCTCCTTATCACCAAACCAAGAGGTGTATTGCGTCTGTCCCTTGCCGTTCGGTTTAACCTCAGTGAGGAACCGATAGGTTCGTCCCGCTTTCCACGGATACCGAAAAAAACTCTGGCCGCCGGAACCTTCGTTCCCAAAGTCTTTGGCAACCACATTTTTGCCTTTCGCGAGTGTCAACACGCGGTCTTCCTCGGGAATCTCGTTGGGATTATCTGTTCGGAAGGGACTCCAGATCGAAAACAGGACGCGTCGTTCGGTCTCGCTATTGACTTGCATGCCGAAATAGCCTTCGCCGAATCCGTTCGCCATAAAGTAAGTCCCGATCGTATCTTGTCCCGATGGCACAGTGATTTCACTGTAGGCATACGTGAGGTCTACTTCACGAGGAATTCGATACGCTAGGTGAACCGACGGCCCTCGTCGTCCCCAGTAAAACATGTTGCCGTCGTTGGTTTTGACGTAATCAAGTTGCACCTCCTGATCGGCCGAGTTGACGAGTAGGTGTTCGACTTTGACGCCGTTTGAGCCACTCCCGAGACTCAGGTCAACTTGAACATAACCGGCTTTCACTTCGATCGATGGAGTTTGCCCCGATTCCCTATCGGCCGCAGAAAGCTCGACCGTGTGCGTCGCCTGGTCGAGACGGAGATTGATCGTCCCAGTTTCGCCTACCGCACGGCCTTGGACCGCGAGCTTGATGGTGGCGGCTTGGTCGACATGAAAAAAGACAGAGAACGTTTCGGATTCATCACGAAGCGATAAGTTCCCATCACGCCCGATTGACCGTCCGCCCGGTTCGGGTGCGGATCGAAACGCATTGCCCGCAAGAGGGACGCTCCAACTTTGGGCAGCCCCACCGGTAGTACACCACATGGCGGTGGCGACAAAGGCAATCATCACTGGACGGGGCAATTGAACATACATGCTGCGTATCATCATTGATGTGGCGACCGAGGTTACAAATCGGGGGTGTCGGGCGGACGGGGGGCCTCTTACGTTCCTAACGCAGCAATTCGATGCGGCGCCGTGCCGTTAAAGGCTGCCTTCCTTCGCTAGCCATTAAACGTGGTCCCAGGGCTAATGGCTAGCGACACATTGACCGGGAATGACCGTTTTTAAAGTTAACCCACCGAAAAGCGAAGTTGGACAACGCGACGTCACGAAAAGACGTGGTTCAGAGGAAGCTGTCACCGGTGGTCCGCCGCAAACCTCAAGCACGGGAACAGTTTTCGAACCGGAAGAATCAGTCGTGTTGTTTCGCTCTCAACTTGGAAAGTTGAGCGGCATTGTCACTCGATTCTCCGAATCGTGAGCGTGCCGGAGAACCACTCGTGCTATTTCGCTCTCAACTTGGAAAGTTGAGCGACATTGTCGCTCGATTCTCCGAATCGTAAGCGTGCCGGAGAACCACTCGTGCTTTCGCTCTCAACTTGGAAAGTTGAGCGGCATTGTCGCTCGATTCTCCGAATCGTAAGCGTACCGGAGAACCACTCGTGCTATTTCGCTCTCAATTTGGAAAGTTGAGCGACATTGTCGCTCGATTCTCCGAATCGTAAGCGTACCGGAGAGCCACTCGTGTTGTTTCGCTCTCAACTTGGAAAGTTGAGCGACATTGTCACTCGATTCTCCGAATCGTGAGCGTACCGGAGAACCACTCGTGTTATTTCGCTCTCAACTTGGAAAGTTGAGCGACATTGTCGCTCGATTCTCCGAATCGTAAGCGTGCCGCTTCCTTCACCCACGGACGGTCCTGGAATATTGAATGGTTTGATTCCCGGTTGCCCCATTCAGAAGAGGGGACCGAGGCTAGCGTCGAATGGCGAAAGCGCAAGATGAAGTTTCGCGATCGCGCTGGCTAAACGGCTATCGACTGGCAACGATGATTTGGCCGACGAAGAGCCAGACAAGAGTAAAGAGAATGCCGAAAGCGGTGTGCAACAATTCGATAGACACGACGACCACGCGGTGTGGGAAGAAAACTGAGACTCACATGGGAAATGGCGGGACGTCCTTGTTGCGCTGGTGGCACGAGTTTCACGCGTGCCGTTTTCGATCGCCCTTCGTGGGCGACAGCCTTCATCGGGCTGACGTGCAATTCTTACCGCGGGACTTCGCGCGGGCGAATCATTTTTGATTGATCGCACAAGATCGTTGCCGGACGTTGTCGTTCGGAACCGCCTGGGAAAGCTTTCCTGGACAACGAGACACTTCCATCTCGGAAGAGTTTAAGGCTTTTGTCGTCTCGGTCGCTTGACGTGATCTACCAGCCCAGCGAAGTGGGTTTCAGATCTATGCGGTGAAACATCCGATAGCGACAATGACCGATTCTCATTTGCCCCGCCTCACGTCATTGGAAGCTGCATGTCGGCTGATCTGATCAACGAATCGAATGCCGAGCCTGACTTCGCGCGCGACGTCGCCTCGATCTGTTTGATTGCGCTGACGGTTCTGCTAGCGATCTCACTGGTCACACGGAATCCAGCCGACCCGGTCGATACTCCGTTCTGGCCGATCAGCGAAGTTCATGTTCCTGACGTCTTGGTCTATCCGCCGGCGGAATCAATCTCCAACGCGTGCGGTTACTGGGGTGCCTTGGTCGCTTCGGCGATGATGCACTACCTGGGGTTGGCATCGGCGTTCGTCGTCGCAGGACTCGGAGGCGTATCGGTCGCAATGTTGCGTCGTGGTCATGTCAAGGCGCCCGTGCTTCGATCGCTTGGTGCAACCGTCGTGATCGCAGCGATCGCGACCGGCGCATCGCTACTTCCGCTGGAAGGCGACGGGATGTCGATTTATGGCAACGGCGGCGTTTTGGGTGCGATGACGTCAAGTTGGCTGCTCGATCATTTCCGCTTCGTCGGTGCGTGGATCTTGACGCTAACGATGCTAGCCGTCGGGGTGCTGTTAACAACAGACTACGCGATTTTGTACGCGACGCGAAAAATCTTTGCCGGTGGGGCGCGTGTTTCACGCTCGGGAATGAAGCGGGCTGCCGACGCGATGCCGCCGATGTTGCGACCGAAACGAAAGCCGTTCGAAGAACAAACGTCACCGTTCAGTGAACCTGTCGACGCCGAATCAGAAGCCACCGTCGAAACAGCGGTCGTCGAAGAAACAAGCGCGGAGTCTGATTCCGAAATCGTCGACGCGGCTGAACAACAGAAGCCCGAACCGCGAATCAAATTGCGTTCCAATTCGAAACGAAACCCCAAGTCGACGTCCAGCGACGAAGTCGTCGAATCCGAGCCTGCCGGCGGGTACGAGGAGGAATATGAAGCGGGCGACGAAGAGTCCGAATACGATGAATCGGAGTACCGAGACGTCGAGGTTGATGGAGAAGTAAAGGAATTGCGGCAAGATCCCGAACATCCGGTGCCGGGACCAAAAATCCGTATGCCCAAACGCAACAAGGACGAAAGCGAACTCGACAAGGTGTCTCGGGCGATGATTGAGCAATCGCCCGCGGTGGCGGAAGAATACCAGTTGCCCCGCATCGATTTGCTCGAATCAAGCGACGACATTGATTACGAGGAACAACTCAACGAGGTGCGCCGCAAGGCGAAGATTCTCGAAGCAACCTTCGCAGATTTTGGATTCAATATCCGTGTCGTCGAAATCGAAACGGGCCCCGTCATTGCCCAATACGAAATCGAACTCGAAGCCGGATTACGTCTGAGCAAGATTACCGGATTGGCCGAAGACCTAGCGATCGCTTTGCGCGTCCCGAGTGTTCGGATCGTCGCTCCCATCCCGGGCAAGAACACCGTTGGGATCGAAGTGCCGAACGAAAAACGCCAAGCGGTACGGTTGCGTGATGTGATGGAAGAGGCGGACACCAATGCGCTCAAGATGAACATCCCCGTGTTCCTGGGCAAAGATGTCTCGGGCAACCCGATGGTGGTCGACCTCGCCAAGATGCCCCACTTGTTGATCGCCGGCCGAACGGGAACGGGTAAAAGTGTTTGTTTGAACTCGATCATCACATCGATGTTGATGACCCGTGGACCGGACGAAGTTCGGATGCTGATGATCGACCCCAAAATGGTCGAGCTAAGCGGGTACGGAAAGCTGCCGCACTTGATGCACCCCGTGATCACGGACATGCGAAAAGCGGAAGCGATTCTAGCGTGGGCGGTCGAAAAGATGGAGGAGCGTTATTCGTTGCTTGCCAACGTCGGCGTCCGCCACATCAACAGCTTTAACGATCTTGGCAGGGACGAGATTTTACGTCGACTGGAAGTCGCCCCCGAAGATGACGACGGCAGCGTGCCCGACAAACTGCCGTTCATCGTGATCGTCGCAGACGAAATGGCTGACTTGATGATGACGGCAGGGAAAGACGTCGAACAGCATATCATCCGGTTGGCTCAAAAAAGTCGTGCCGTCGGAATCCACCTGATCCTTGCGACGCAGAAACCGACGGTGGACGTCATCACCGGTCTGATCAAAAGCAACTTGCCAGCTCGCTTGAGTTTCCAAGTCGCCAGCAAGACCGACAGTCGCGTCGTGTTGGACGAAAACGGTGCGGACAAGTTGCTCGGCAATGGTGACATGCTGTTCTTGTGGCCGGGAACGAGCACCCTGATTCGTGGTCAAGGCACGTATCTTTCCGATGAAGAAATCGATTCGATCTGCGCCCATTGCAGTTTGCGAGAACAAAACTTTGTCGGGGAATTGATGAATTTGAAGGTCAACGAAGATGAGGATGGCGATGGACCATCGATCAGCTCCGATCGGCCGGACATCTATGACAGTGCCGTCGAAGTCATCATCCGCGAAGGTCGTGGTTCGTGCTCGTTACTGCAGCGACATCTGGGGATCGGATATGGACGGGCCGCGAAGCTGATCGATTTTATGGCAGAAGATGGCATCGTCGGTGATTACAACGGCAGTAAAGCACGTGAAGTCTTGCTGTCGCTCGAACAGTGGCACGAGATGCAAGGATTGGAACCGCCCGACTCCGAAGGCTCGGATGAATCCAGCGACACCGGTCCGGCGACAAAGACGCAAGCGGTCGCTAGCCAGATCACCAGCCAGGGAACCGACGACGACGACGAGTACGAAGAATACGACGAGTACGAGGACGTCGAAGATGACGACGAATCAGAGTGGCAATAAAGCCTCCGCCGCAAAAGACTGTCCTCTTCACCTCCCCTGTGGGGAGGTCGGACGCTTGAGCGGCCGGGTGGGGCCAAGGTAATTAGGGTCCTGCTTACCAAGCATTCCACCAAGGTCCCCGCTTCTTGATCGATGGCTGAAAGGAATGCCCAGGTGGGCTGAGATCGCGACCAACACGGAATCGATCCCGTTCAGCACGTCATCATTTGCAAAACGAATGACGTCCCATCCCTGGTCGGCAAGTTCTTGCTGACGTGCTAGATCTCGCTCTTGTTGTTGGTCATGGTATTCGCCATCTAGTTCTATAATCAGGTGTTCTGAAACACAGGCGAAATCAGCGAAGTAGCGTCCGATTGGATGTTGGCGTCGGAACTTCAGTTCGCATAGTTGCTTGCCTCTTAGGACACTCCAAAGAAGGCCCTCGGCGGATGTTTGGTTTTGACGCAGTTCCTTGGCTCGTTGCGTTTGTTTGGATGTTCTGCGTTTCATTTTTCAGTCCCTCTTGTTCCATACTGACCTCCCCACCCGGCCGCTTAAGCGTCCGACCTCCCCTGTGGGAAGGTGAAAAATCGAACAAGACGCACTGTTGCTTTAGACCTCTTGGGGTACGGCGTAGCCTTCGCGTTCGGGACGCGTTAGCAGCGCGGCCGCTTGATCATCCCCCAGGATCTGCTCCTTGTGCGGATCGAACTGAACAGTCCTGTCGACTCGGTAGGCGATGTTGGCAAGGTGGCAGAGGGCGGAAGACTTGTGCCCCTGCTCAATCTCGGCGGTCAAATCTTCGCGACGTCTCGACCGGACCGCCATCGCCCAATTTCGGAAGTGTGGCAGGTTGGAAATCGGACTTCCTTCCTCAAACGCGCTCGGTCCCGGTTCACGCTTCCGGCCCAAAAACGTGTAGAAGCTCGAATAATCGGGAATGATCATCGTTCCTTCCGATCCCAGAAAGATAGCTCCGACGGGGAAGTCTTTTTGGACAAACGGGTAGGTGTCACGAAAGCCCGCTTCGGCGTTGGTGTACCAATCGCGGACTTCGAATTCGACCATTTGGCCATTCGCCCATTTCAGCGAAGTGGACAACACGCCGGGCGTCTCCGCGCTACTTTGATGGACTTTCTCTTGCATGTAGTTCGTCCCAACCGAAGAGACTTGCACCGGATGGTCATCCAGTTTCAACCCCCAACGCAAGATGTCCATTTGATGGACGCCTTGATTGCCGATTTCGCCGTTCCCGTAATCCCAGATCCAGTGCCAACGCCGATGTTGAAAGTTACTGAATTCGTGCACCGGTGCGGGGCCACACCAAGCGTCCCAGTCCAGCCCATCGGGAACCGGACGCGGGGCATGTTGACCGAGGTTGCCACGGATTTTATAGGCGATACCGCGGGCGAAGTAGACTTCGCCGATCACGCCTTCGTGTAGCTTTGTGATCCCTTCGATGATGTTCGGTGACGAACGACACTGAGTTCCGTGTTGGACGATGCGGTCATACTTGCGCGCCGCTTCGACCATTTTCCGGCCTTCAAAGATATTGTGTGAACCCGGTTTCTCCACATACACATCTTTGCCGGCTTGGCATCCCCAGATCGCGTTGAGCGAGTGCCAATGGTTGGGAGTCGCGAAGGTGACCGCGTCGATATTCTTATCGTCCAAAACGCGTCGCATGTCATCATAAGTCTTGATCGCATGACCGCTCTTTTGACTCCAAACCAGTTCGGCGCTCTTGCGTTTTGCTTCGTCGCAATCACAGACACCGGCGAATTCAACGCCGACATCGGACTCGTTTTCCAGTTCGACCAAGCTTTCGGCGTGCGCGCGGGCTCGACCGCCCATTCCGACAATGGCGACGCGAATTTTGTCATTCAAATTGCGTCCACGAACGATCGCCGGGGCGGCAAAGGTGGCTGCGGTGGCGACGGCGGTGGACTTGAGCACGTCGCGTCGATTTTTCTCGGTCATGATCCGGGCGTCCATTGGGGGAATGATGGTGGGAGTGCGAATCCGAACGCTGGATTGTAATCGATCCCGTTCCACGGGATGCGAAAGGCGTGTTAGCATACGCGGTAACCTACCTTTGATTCCCTCTAGACCAAACGTTTGGGTTCAGCTACTCAGCCGGCAGGCGTTGACTCCGCTGATTGCACGGAAACCGTGTCTAACGCTATTTGGCGAATCCACATTCCGGATGTTGACGCAACACTGATGTTCGTCCCCAGGTCGTAAACCTAATTACGTCACCATTCCTTCCGCGAAAACAGCGCCCCTCCAATCTGACACTTCGGATAGTGATTGATCCTCGCAACCTGAGTCGTCAAACCAGCGAGTGTCGACGCGACCGCTCAATCTCGTTACCAGCCTTTCAACCATTCCTACCAAGATGAAACCGATTGTTCAGATCTCGCTCGACTTGACCAACATCGACGAAGCACTCGAAACCGCGGCAATCGCGATGCGTGCGGGTGTAGATTGGTTGGAAGCCGGTACCCCATTGATCCTTGCCGAAGGCTTGCATGGCGTCCGTGAGTTACGCAAAGCCTTTCCCGAAACACCGATCGTTGCCGATTTGAAAACGATGGATGGTGGCTACCTGGAAGCGGAGATGATGGCGAAAGCAGGCGCGACACATGTCGTCGTAATGGCGAGGGCGCATGCCGAGACGGTAAAGTGTGTCGTCAAGGCCGGCGCCGACTTTGGTGTTCAAGTCATGGGCGATAACATGGTCAGCGAAAGCATGGTCGATGGGGCGCGATGGCTGGAAGACCTGGGGTGTGACTTCATCATCCATCACATTGGTTATGACGAGCGACGTGGAATCGCGGCGGCCGGACAACGGATGCCGAGCCCACTTGATCAACTTCGTGAGGTCGTCGAGGCGGTCAAGGTGCCGGTCCAAGCGGTCGGCGGATTGTCGCTCGAACAAGCGATCGAATGCCCACGTTACGGTGCACCCCTGGTAGTGCTGGGCGCGCCACTGACGATCGATGCCGATGCTTTCAAGACGGCCGATGGGGATTTGGAATCAAGTTTGCGTCTGATTTGCGATGCCGTTCATTCCCAAGAAGTCGACCGCGACTAACAACGACAGCACCGCTTTCGTTTCTCCCCTCCCCCACCGAAGTGCCTCCCATGAAGTCTCCCGCCGTTGTCAATTATGCTCCCGAGAAAGGTTCGGTCGAAGTCCGCGATGTCGAAACGCCCGAGTTCGGAGCGCACGATGTCTTGCTCGAAGTGGCCAACGTCGGTGTCTGTGGAAGCGACCTTCATCAATGGACTGCCGATCACTCATGGCCGGTCAATTATCCGGTGATTCTTGGTCATGAGTTCGGTGGAACGATTGTCAGTGTCGGCCGCGAAGTGGTCGGATGGGACGAAGGTCAACGCGTCGTTTCGGAAACCGCCGCGATCATTTCTGCCGACAATCCGATGACGCGGCGCGGGTTATACAACTTGGATTCGACACGGAAAGGATTCGGCTATGGAGTCGACGGAGCGATGACACGTTACGTGCGTGTGCCCTCGAGGATTTTGCATCGTGTCCCCGAGAATGTACCGTTCGAGCAAGCTTGTTTGACCGAACCGTGTTGTGTTGCCTACAACGCCGTCGTCAAGAATGCTCGGATCGAGCCCGGTGATCGCGTCATGGTTCTGGGGCCTGGAACGATCGGGATCCTTTGTGCCGCGATCGCTCGGCTGTGTGGTGCCGAAGTCGCCTTGGTGGGACTGCCCCAAGATGCGAACCGATTGAAAATTGCCAGCGAAGCGTATGGTTGTGAAACGATCGTTGGGGACGCAAGCGACTGGGCTAGGCAACGCGATGGCCTAGGTTGTGACGGTGTGATTGATGCCGCCGGTGCCAGTGCAACGCTCAAGATCGCAATCGACTTGGTCCGGCCGGCCGGTTGGATCAGTAAGGTCGGTTGGGGGCCGCAGCCTTTGGGATTTAATCTGGATCCGCTTGTTCAGAAGAACGTCACACTGCAGGGCAGCTTTAGCCACAATTGGCCAATCTGGGAACGCGTGCTGGCATTGCTCAGCAGCGGTACACTGGACGTCCGGCCGATCATCGGCGGTGTCTGGGCCATCGATCAATGGCATGATGCGTTCGAACAGATGCACTCCGGCGCCGTCGTCAAAAGCGTATTGAAGCCAGTCTAAGACTGAAGCTCGACCAAAGCGTTGGGTACGCCAACCACCAACGTCGAATACCCGATTGTTGAAAGGCAACGTCGGCAAAGACATCGAACGCATATTCCCTCTCAAGATTGATCTAGATTCAAAAACTCCAATGCCGAAACTCGCTGCCTTTCCCAAAGCTTTTATGACCGCGCTGTGCAAAGACGGCAGCATGACGGTCGCCGAATGGATTCAACTCGCCGCCGACCTACAAGTGGACGGTTTGGAATGGTATGCGGGATTTTTAGAAATGGAGGATGAATCCAATTGGCCTACCTTTCGCTCGATGGTCGAAGACACGGGCAAAGTCATCCCGATGATGTGCTGCTCCCCCGACTTCACGCATCCCGATTCAGACTTTCGCAAAACCGAGATCGAAAAACAGAAACGTTGGATCGACATGACCAGTGTCCTCGGCGGTGGTTACTGCCGTGTACTCAGCGGTCAGCGGCGTCCGGAATTGTCGGTCGACGAAGGTATTAATCTCGCTGCCGATTGCATCGAAGCGTGCTTGCCCTACGCGACCGAACGCGGCATCACTCTGATTCTGGAGAATCATTACAAAGACGACTTTTGGTTGTACCCCGAATTCGCCCAAAAGATGGATGTGTTTTGCCAGTTGGTCGAACGCATCGACCACCCCAACTTCGGTGTCAATTACGACCCTTCAAATACCTATCTCGCCGGAGAGGATCCGCTAGAGCTATTAAGGCGTGTCTCGGATCGCGTCGTGACAATGCATGCGAGTGATCGCTACTTGGCCGAAGGAACGATCGAAGACCTGCGAACCGAGGAAGATGGCGCCGAAGGCTACGCGAAACGACTCCGACATGGCGAAATCGGCAAAGGCCTGAATGATTACGATGCGATCTTTCGGGAGCTAAGGTCGAAAGGTTTCGACAACTGGATCAGCATCGAAGACGGCGTCGACGGGATGGATCAATTGCGCCGCAGTGTCGATTTTCTGAAGGGAAAAATCGCCCAGCACTTCGATGCTTGATCCGAATTAATGATCTGGTCGCAAATTAGTTCACGATTGCCCCAACCGGCAGCCATTAAAATCGATGTTCCCGCCGGAGATCACGGCGACGACTCGCTGGCCTTGGAATCGATCACGATTGGAACGCAGGCCAGCAAAAGCGACGGCGCCAGAAGGCTCGGCGACCAAGTGGACACGCTCGGAAAGTTCACGCGTTGCGGCGCGGATATCGTCTTCACCAACCAAGAGGATGTCGTCCAAGAAGTGTCGAATGACTGGGAATGTTAGCTCGCCAAGTGACGTCCGGAGTCCATCGGCGATCGTGTCATAGCGTGTTGGCATTTGACGCTCGCCACTTTGCAGTGACCGAGCTGCGTCATCCGCCAGAGCCGGTTCGACCGCGATGACTTTGATGTTAGGACGCAGCGATTTGATCGCGACCAACATTCCCGACAGTAAGCCGCCGCCGCCGACGGGCACTAAGACCACGCCGGCATCGCGAACTTGATCAATGATCTCCAAGGCCACGGTGCCTTGACCGGCCATGACGTTGGCATTGTCGTAGGGGTGCACCATCGTCGCACCGGTCTGCGACTGGACTTCGAGCGCTTTTGCCTCGCGGCTCGCCGAATCGGGTTCGGAATAGATCGGCTCGATTCCAAAGCTTTGCACCGATGCGATCTTTGTCGGTGACGAGTTACGCGGCATGACGATGTGGGCTTTGATCCCACGAATTTTGGCTGCCCGGGCGAGTGCGGCGGCGTGATTGCCTGAAGAATGGGTGACAACGCCACGAGCGGCATCGGCATCGTTGAGTTGCAGCACGGCATTGATCGCGCCACGAGCTTTAAAGGCGCCAATGTGTTGCAAGTTTTCGGCTTTGAAGAATAGTTCGCAGCCGAGTTCGCTTGAGAGCCGTTCGGAAAACAGGCTGGGTGTGCGAAGCACATGAGGTGCGATGCGTTGGTGGGCATCTCGGACGTCATCGATTGAAATGGCGAATTCATCCTTGGACATGCTGTACCACCGGTGCTGGTTTAGGCTTATGTGTGACGTTGTCGCGGCGTGCCACGAACGGGGAGGCGGTAGAACATCAAACTTGTTCGGTCAGAGCGATCGCACACGTTCGAGCTCGGTTTTAAGACGTCGCTCCACTTCGGAGCTGACGTCGATTCGAAACCGTTTCTTGCGTGACGTCGCACCACCGATCAATTCGATTGCTGAGGGTGCGATCGAAAGGGTTTTGGCAAGCAGCTTTTGAATCGCCTTATTCGCTTTGCCTTTATCGGGCGCGGCGGTCACGCTGACTCGCAATCGCCCGTCATGTTCGCCGCCAACATGGTTTTTGGCAGCGTTGGGGCGGGCGTGGATTTCGATTTCGATCACGAAGGCTTAGTCGATTCGATAGAGATGTTCAGCCGTTCGCAGGAGAAGGCCACCGTTGACCGGGACCATCGATGCCAACGTCCGTTCGTCAACTTTATTTTTGGCGACTTCTTCAAACGTCTCGGAAGCTTTGATGATCGTGCAGTCACCGTCTTCGGAGAGAAAGTAAAGTTTGCCGTCGGCAAGAAAAGGTGACGCAGAATAATTTCCGCCCAATCGCTCTTTCCAAATGATCTCCCCGTCAGAGAGGCTTCGACAGCTTGCGATCCCGTCGTCGCTAACGGTGAAGATCATCTTGCCGGCAACGACCGGGGACGGATTGTAGGGTACGAACTTGGCATTCCGCCAAGCGACATGTGTCTCGGTGACATCGCCAGATCCTCCGGGACGTATCGCCAGCAATTCTGCTTTGCCTTCGTATCCGGTGCAGACCAAGATCAATCCGTCGGCATATACCGGACGAGGAACGATCGACCACTTTTCGGGATAACGCACCTGCCATTTTTCTTCGCCGGTTTTTGGATCATAGGCATAAACCGCGTCACTTGCCGGGCTAATCAGCCGGTCGCCGGATTCCGTTTCAATCACGAGTGGGGTTGAGAATGAAAACGATCGCTCGGCGGCGACAGAACGTTCGGTTTGCCAACGGGTTTCTCCGGTGGCTTTGTCGAGCGCGATCACAAACGCCTGATCGCCACCATCGCAGTGAAAGATCAACAGGTCTTGATAAAGCACCGGCGAACCGCCGCAGCCATGTACGGGCTTAAACTTGACGTCACGCTGCCAAACGATGTTTCCGTCGAGGTCCAACGCAGCGGTCGCATAGATTCCAAAGTGAACATAAAGCCGATCCTTCGTTACGATCGGGGTGGCGCTGGCATGAGAATTCTTGGGGTGGATAGAGACTTTAGCGGGAACTTCGGCGATCGGTGTCGACCAAATCACAGAGCCGGTTTTTTCGTCCAAGCAAAACACTTCGAGCGAAAACGGGTTGTTCACCCGACGCGAAAATTTGCCTTCGCTGGCGACCGTTTCTTCGCCAACAGGAACGGCCGTGGTCAGATAAATGCGATCGTTAAGGACGACCGGAGACGACCAACCTTTGCCGGGATCGTCGAATGTCCAGGCTGTTTCCTTCGTCACGTCCCACTGGGTGGGCATGCCGATCAGTGAAGTGGTTCCCTGGCCGGTCGGACCACGGAATTGTTGCCAGTCTTCGGCGTGAAGTTGCTGAATGGCTAAAAAGCCAACACAAAGCAGCGCGATGGACTTCGACGCAATCGGGAGTGGGTGCATATTGAGATCAAAAGCGAAAGGTTGAACTTAACCGAACGCCTCCAATCATAAACGAAAGTGGGCGGGTGCGCGAAATGCCTTCTATTTCAAATGGTTGACGATTTCGATCGCCTTTACCGCCAATTCCGTCAGGCGACGTGAAGACTTCGCCGGGCCACTCGACTCACGAGAGTGACAGCAGGCCGGTACTGTCGCCAAACGCTTTCGCGTCAGCCCCCATTTGATGCATCATCCAGAGGTACAAATTGCACAGCGGCGTACCGTTTTTGTAGGCCACATGGCGTCCGGTCTTGATACGTCCGCCGCCGGATCCGGCCAACAAGATTGGCAAGTCGTCGTGGTTGTGTCGGTCGCCATCACTGATACCACTTCCGTAAACGATCAAGCTGTTGTCGAGTAGATTCGATCGGCCTTCGGGGACACTTCGCAGGCGTCCGAGCAAGTAGGCAAACCGATCGAGATGAAAGCAGTTGATCTTGGCAATTTGAGCTTGCTTGTGTTCGCTTTTGCCATGATGGGAAAGCTCGTGATGGCCTTCACTAACGTCGATTTGCTTGTAGCTTCGGTTGCTTCCTGCGTTGGTAAACATGAACGACAGGATCCGAGTGCTATCGGTTTGAAACGCCAGTGTGACCATGTCCATCATCAGGTCGCTGTGCTGTTCGAGTTCTTTGGGAACGCCGCTCGGACGGGGATAATCGGGGACGCCATCTTCGGTGAGTCGCAAACGCTCGGCGCCACCGAGTCGCTTTTCGACGTCACGGACGGCGTACAGGTATTCGTCAAGTTTACGTTGGTCGACCGTCGGCAACACGCGGTGCAGTCGTTTGGCATCTTCGAGGGCAAAATCCAAGATGCTTTTGCGGTACTTCTCTCGGATCGAAAGTGCGGTCTTCGTCTCCTTGACGGTCTGGCCGGCAAACAAGCGATCGAACAATGCGCCGGGATCGATCTCTTTGGCCATCGGGCTGGTGGGGCCGCGCCACGACAAATTCGATGCATACGCACAGCTGTATCCGCTGTCGCAATTGCCCGCTTGCGCGCTTGCTTCGAGTCCGAGTTCGAGTGACGCAAAGGGCGTGCGATCGCCGACGTACTGGGCAGTGGCTTGGTCGACCGAGATGCCGTTTTGGATGTCCGCACCGTTGGTCTTTCGGGGATGGGCTCCGGTCAGAAACGCGGCGACGCTACGGGCATGGTCACCACCTCCGTCGCCGTGTGCGCGCGCCCCGTCGAGGGTCAAGCCGCTAAGCACGTTGAACTGATCACGGTAATCGGCGACTCGTTCGAGTGTCGGCGTCAGTTGATACTTGAACCCTTCCTGGGTTGGCTTCCAATCGGGCATGTGCATCCCGTTGGGTACATAAAAGAACGCCATTCGCAATGGCGGTTGACTGGATTTACCGGCCGCCGATAGCAGGCGATTCGGTGACATCGATTCTAGTAGCGGCAGGCCGATCGAAACACCGGCACCTCGCAACAACGTTCGTCTTGATAGGGTTTTTGGCATCGCTATTCTCGCTGACGTTATTCTCGGTAACCTTGTTTTTGAAACGGATCGCTTTCGATGATCGCGACGATCAAGTATGCGAAGCGATCGCCACCGGCATGGCAGTCACTGACGATCTGATCGATGGCACATTTGTCGTAGTATTCGGTTCCGCGGCCGATCGCATAAATCAACAACTTTTCGGCGAGCGCGCGGATAAAGTCATCTTTGCGATGCGTACTTAGAAGTCGCCGAAGGTCGTCGATTCCGTTGAATGCTGTGCCGTCTGGGAAGACGCCCGACGCGTTGATCTCGTCGACCCCATCGGTGCTTCGCCAGCGTCCGACGGCGTCGAAGTTTTCCAATGCAAACCCGAGCGGATCCATCATGTTGTGACAAGTCGCACAGGCGGGGTTCGCGCGATGCTGCTCCAATCGTTCACGCAATGTTCCGGCCAGTTTGCCACGGGGCAATTCGGGGACGTCGGCCGGTGCCGGGGGTGGCGGCGTGTTCAGCAGATTCTCCAGCACCCATTTGCCTCGCTTGACCGGGCTGGTCCGTGTCGGGTTGCTGGTCACGGTCAAGACGCTTCCGTGGGTCAGTAAACCACCGCGGGGTGTCCCGGCGAGAGAGACCTTGCGGAAGTCCTGGCCTTCGACCCCGGGAATGCCGTAGAACTTGGCCAAGGGTTCGTTCAAATAGGTGAAGTCGGCATCGAGCAAAGTCGTCACCGGCATATTTTCACGCATCACTCCGGCAAAGAAGGTCAACGTTTCTCGCCACAGAAGCGTGCGAATTTCGTTATCGAATCCACGATACAGCCGAGTGTCCGGATCGACGGTTTCGAGGTTTCGCAGCTGAAGCCACTGCGACGCAAAATTGTCGACGAACTGGTTTGAGCGGCGGTCGCGGATCATCGAAGCGATCTTTTGTAGCAACCGCGATCGGTCGCGGATCGTGCCTTGGTGTGCCATCGACAACAGCTCATCATCCGGCATGCTACTCCACAGAAAGTACGAAATCCGCGTAGCCAGTTCATAGTTGTTGATCGATGGCATCTCGCCGTCGTCATTCGGCGTGCGTGGTCGCTCGATCTTGAATAGAAAGTGTGGCGAGACAAGGACGCTAGCGATCGCAACTTGCATCGCGTCTTCGTAGAGACCACCGGCCTGGCGGACGTCGCTCACCAACCGGACCAATCGTTCGACTTCACTTTTGCTTACCGGCCGACGAAAGGCACGGCTGGCGAAACGGGCCAGCACCGCGCGAGCTGCTTGCAACTCACTCACGTCGCGTGACGGTGAGACGTACAAGATCCTTCGATGACTCGCGGGGAGCTTTTCCGGATCGACGTACGTCTTTCGTCGCTGGGCCCCAGAGAGTTTGACGTGGTAAAGATGGAAGTTTCGATCGACAACCCCCTCCTGGTAAAAGTCGTTGATGAAACTGAGTTCAATCTTACGCTGGCCACGCCCTAAACGAAGCGGAATCGTGATGTCTTCGGCGTCTTCACTGGTGACATCAATGACCTTAGGTTTTCCTCCCCAATTGACTTCGATCTTGACCGGTTCGTCGCCGCCTTGATCGCCGCCGGCAGTGAGAGTCAGTTCGAACTCGCCGCCAAAAGGAAGGTCGACTTGCAGGGCAACGGTACCGGCCGAAGCCATCACCAGTGGCGCGGTGCCTCGGTATTTTTCCGCGCCGATCAACGCGGACGCCGTCCGTTGGATGTCAAAGATTTCCGGCGGCGGTGGTGCATAGATCGCTTCGCCGGAAATCTCCATCGCGGCATCGACATATTTTTCCATCAAGATCGGGGGCAACGAAAGCACATCACCGATGTTGTCGAAACCATAGCCGACATCGTCGCCGGAAAAGTCGTCGGCGGGCTTGTAATCCACGCCGGTCAGGTCACGAATCGTATTGCGATACTCGGTGCGGTTTAATCGACGAAGTGCGACACGACCTGCGTTTGGGTTTTGCACGCAGTTCACGGCGTTGGCCAACGAGTCAATCGTTTGGACCATCCGCGCCCGCGTCTCGGCATCCATCTCGGGGCCGTCTTCGGGCGGCATTGAGCCCAGTCGCAGGTGCGCGATCGCTTGGTTCCAGCGCGAACGGTTGGCACTTAAACTGGCCGCAGTAGAATCGACCGCGAGATCGATTTCACTGCCATGATCATGACAATCCAAACAATACGTACGGACCAGCGGCAGCAGCGTATTACGGAAGACGGTTTCGTTATCCGGATCTTCGCCCCAGACACTTGGTACGCCAATGATCGCGAAAGCCAGTGCGACCAACACACAGGTCATCAAGCGACCGCCGTTTGGGTTCGTCGAGGATGCAGCGAAATCGTTCTGGTGCATTCGATTCGATTGCCGGAGTCGGATCAGAGAAAAGACAAAGCAGACGAGCAGACAGCAGCGACCTTGGCAAATCTGCTCGTGCCATGTTCCAGTTTAATTTTAGAATCAGCCCAATGGCGTTTGCCAGCTTTGTGCCGCAATAACCGGGGCGAACACTTGTCGGCCGATCGGTCACAACCGAGTTTTTAGTTGTAAGGGTGACGCTCGCCTAATCTTAGAACGCCACCGAACGCCGGTTGAGCTCAAGAATGTCGCGTTCAAGGTCCGGAGCCGTACTCCCCGGAGTCATCCGAATCACCTTCGAGCATTCGCGAGACCCCTCGGATGTGGGCCGGTCCGGTGCCGCAACATCCGCCGAGAATGGTTGCCCCGGCATCGCACCATTGCTGAGCTAGCTGAACGTATTGCTTGACGCTTTCGGAATCTTCCTGATTTGCGTTGTCGCTCTCTTCCCAGCCGATTCCTTCGTCGCGATTTCCCGCATTGGCGTAGGCGCCGATCGGGACCGAAAGGTTTGCGTTTGCGAGGGCGGCGACAAACCGAAGTGTTTGCGTTGCCGGTGTGCAATTGACGAGGATCGCGTCAACGCCGAATTGCTCGACGCGTTTGGCGATCTCGGACATTTCGCCAGGCGTCATCAAGCTTCCGTCGTATCCGGCGGTCAATGCCAACCAGGTTGGGACACTGGTCCCGACCGCAGCCTTGACTGCAATGATCGCTTCGCCACCATGAGAAAAGGTTTCACAGAGAATTAGATCGCAGCCGAATTCCGCCAGGCAGTCGGCCATGGCTCGATGCTCGCTCAGGCAAGAAGAACGGGAGTGAGACACGTTCGCCGGTGAAAGATCCGGACGGTAGCAGTCTTCCAAGGGTGCCAAGCTCCCTGCGACGCGATGGTGCGACGGAACGGACCGCCGTGTGATTGCGATGGCTTGCCGGGTGAGTCGCTGCCAATCTGCGCCGCTCGATCGGGACTGCGTCCGAAAAGTCGCAGCGGTGTGAACGCTCGCGCCGGCGCTTGCGTAATCGCGGTGGATCGACTCGATCGCTTGCGGCGCCGATGCGATGGCCGACGCACTCCAAAGCGGCGGAGGCAGGTCGATCCCGCGGCGATCGAGTTCCGTTCCCATTGGCCCGTCTAAAATCGTGATCGAAGGCTGCTCAATCATTTACTTGCCGAGGCCTTTGCGGACAACGAATCCTTAGTGTCCGGTTTTGAACAAACAACGAAGTAGCCGCCGCTGTTCCAACGCGATTGTGTCAAACCGCTTCCGTCAAGCTTAATGCGATCTAAACGATCAATCCGAAAGCCGCTGGCTCGGACAAGGTAGCGAAGTTCATGTTGATCAAAGCGGTGCATGAACATGTTTGGCAGTCCCCGGTAGGCGTACGTCCAATCACCAAAGTCGGCATCGCGTTGACGGTGGCTTCGAAGCCAGCTTTGCGTCAGCTGTTTAAAGCCACCGGGTTCTCGCAAGGCGGCCCAGCGGCGATGGACATGAAACAGGAACTTACCGCCAGGACGGAGAATTCGATGAATGTGTCGCAGGCAATCGACACGGTTTTGCCTTCCGGCGATCATCCCGAGCGTGCTGAACATACAAACGGCGTGATCGGCGATCTCGTCTCGGATCCCGCCGAGTTCAACAAGGCTGGCGCGTAGGGGATAAACCGAACTGTCCGTCGCAGTCGATGCAATCGTGCCTTGTACAGTTGCGGTTCGCTCGGCGAGCTGCATCAGCATGTGCTGACTGAGGTCGATCGCGAGCACATCGAACCCTAGTCCGCATGCGGGAAAGGCAAGCCGACCGGTCCCGCACCCCAGGTCGAGCAGCAGGGGCGAGTTTGTTTCACATTTCTTTTCTGATCCGGGGGCCGCCGCCGCTTTGCCAAGGTGGGTGATCACGTAGTCATGGTCAAGCTTGCAGAGCGGTGTATCTTCCACAAAGTCGTCGTAGTGGCGGGCGATCGTCCGCTGATGAATATATCGCCAAGTTCCCGGGGCGACGCCGTTGGGCCGCAACCGATCCGGCGGCATCGAATCTTGGGTCATGGTGCAAATGGGGGTGTGTTTCTATAATCGCGGCGTCTGAAGCAGACCCGAGGACGATCGATAACAAGCTGAGTGTCGGAGACATCGGGACAAATGTGATGAGAGCTATCGCATGACGTCCCATCACCGTTGTCATCGTGGTCGGGAATCATATCAACCATTGCTTAACAACAAAAAATTTCCCGTCCCCTCCAACGGGCATCGGTCATTTCGCTTGAACTGGTCACTCGGCTAGCGAGCGTCAGCGCCCGGGCCCGCAACGCCAGGAGTCATCAACAAAGTGGCTATTCGAGTTGCAATCAACGGCTTCGGCCGAATCGGTCGACTAACTTTCCGCAACCTCATGGAACGCAGCGATGAGTTCGAAGTGGTTGCAGTGAACGACCTGACTGACAACAAGACCCTCGCAACGTTGCTGAAGTACGACAGCATTCACGGCCGATTCGACGGCGACGTTGACTACGACGACACGTCGTTGACCGTCAATGGTAAGAAGATCCTTGCCTTGGCCGAGCGTGACCCACGCAAACTGCCTTGGGGCGACAACAAGATCGACATCGTGATCGAGTCGACCGGCTTTTTCACCGCCCGCGCTGATGGCGATAAACCCGGCTACGACAGCCACCTCGAAGCGGGCTGCAAACGCGTCATCCTAAGCGCCCCCGCCAAAGACGGCGCTGACTTGACCTGCGTTTTGGGTGTCAACGACGACCAACTGACCGCCGACCAAAAGTGCGTCAGCAATGCGTCATGCACGACCAACTGCTTGGCCCCCGTTGCCAAAGTCCTGCACGAACAATTCGGCATCGAGTCTGGCTTGATGACCACCGTTCACGCATACACGAACGACCAAAACGTCCAGGATCAACCTCACAAGGACCTGTACCGCGCTCGTGCGGCAGCGTTGAACATCATCCCCACCTCGACCGGTGCCGCGAAGGCTGTCGGATTGGTGATTCCGGAGCTACAAGGCAAGCTGACCGGGATCGCGATGCGAGTTCCCGTCCCGACCGGAAGCGTCGTCGACTTGACCGTCAACCTTGGCAAGTCGGCTTCCGCTGAAGACATCAACGCCGCAGTGAAAGCCGCCGCCGAAGGCCCGCTAAAGGGAATTCTGTTCTACGCAACGGACCCATTGGTCAGCAGCGACATTGTCCACGATCCACACAGCAGCATCTTCGCGGCGGACTTCACTCAAGTCCTGGGCGACAAGATGGCAAAGGTGGTTAGCTGGTATGACAACGAATGGGGCTACAGCAGCCGAACCGCTGACCTCGTCGCTCGCATCGGCAAGTTCCTGTAAGCCACCGAGAACCAACGGGTCGGGTCGCCCGCGACGCGGCCTCCCCTGCAAGCAAAAGCATCAAGCCGAACTCGCCAGCGATGGCGGGTTCGGTTTTTTGTTGCGCTGCGAGTGATCGTGCGTTGCAAGAACGATTCGCCAGACAAAACGCGATCGTCGCCTTTCACGCCGTGATCGCTGCATGAATGGAACCAAAGCGTCCCCCGGGAGCCGACGGCGCCAGCCGCGGGCCTGCGCCCCAATAGCGGCTTGGGAACCGACACTAGCGGCCTTCGCGGAGGCGGTAACCCAGGAAGTTATCGAGCTCTGCCTCAGATTCGATTTGCGACACCGTCTTTTCGATATCGTACTCGATGCGATGGTACGTGATCGACTCTTCGTCCATAACGACGTAACAACTGCGAGGGTCAAGGTCACGGGGCTGGCCAACACTGCCAACGTTGATCATCAAACGTTGTGCCGGATCGCTGATGTCATACGATCCGTCAATTTCATCGGGCCGCACGAATCTTGAGTCGGTGGTAAAGACACCGGGGACGTGCGTGTGGCCCTGGAAGCAGATTCCGGGGACGAGCGAAAACAGCTTTTCCATTTTCTTGCTGTTCTGAATATCCTCGGGCATCACGTATTCGTTGGTTGGTCCGCGCGGCGAACCGTGAACAAACAAGGTGTTGCTTTCGCGGACCGTACGTGGCAGACCGCAGAGAAAATTCATTCTGCGTCGCGACGGGGTAATGCCGTCCTCATCCGCCAGTTCGTCACCGCCGGCGTTTTCAAGCTGGGTTCGCGTCCAAAAGATCGCTTGCTCGGCGGCAGCATTAAAGCCCTCGGGGTCAAACATCGCGCTGCTGTCGTGGTTACCGAGAACACAAAAGTCGAACTTCATGACTCGGTCAAGGCATTCGCATGGCTTGGGGCCATAGCCGACGACGTCTCCCAGACAGACGATGCGGTCCACATTTTGGGTCTCAATGTGTTCCATCACTGCCAAAAGCGCGGTCAGGTTGCCGTGAATGTCACTGAGGATTGCGGTGCGTGTCACTGAGTCTTAACGGCCGTATTTGATTCGGTCACCGAGTTGGTTGGACAAGTCCGGCTCGGCATAGATCTTGTTCGCTGTGGTGTCGATGTCGTACTCGACCCGGCGGAAGGTGACCAGGGGCCCACCGGCGGCGTCCTTGTCAAGGATCACATAGCAGGCACGCGGGTCTTCGTCGCGTGGTTGGCCGACGCTACCAACGTTGATCATCGCTTTTTCACCGCCGAGCTGGTACTCATAGTCACACTCGTCGGGCTGGATGAACTCGCAGTCCGTCGTAAAGACGCCAGGCAAGTGCGTGTGCCCCATGAAGCAATACTGACCAACCTTGCCGAACAAGATTTCCATCTTCCGTTGATCGTAAATGTATTCCGGGAAGACGTATTCGTTGGTCGGATCCCGGGGCGAACCGTGGACGAACTTAAATTGATCGTCATCGTGATAACGCGGCAGTTCCCCCAGAAAGTCCCATCGACCATTGATTTGGGCGGCGGAGCCTGGGCCGTTGTCCAGTTGATCGCGGGTCCAATAAATCGCTTGCAACGCCATCGGGTTGAACCCGTCGGGATCGAACAAGGCCGCCTGGTCGTGATTACCCAAGATCGTGACGCGGGCGCGTCGCATCACCTGATCGAGGCACTCGCAAGGATTGGGGCCATAGCCGATGATGTCGCCAAGGCAAAAGATTTCGTCAACGGAATTGTTGCCAATGTCCTCAAGAACCGCGAGCAGCGCTTCAAGATTTCCGTGAATATCGCTGATCAGAGCTCGCTTCACTGTGTTTACTATCCGAACGAGGTGGAGTTACCGAACGAGAACGGGCAAATTTTCGGGGACTGTGAAAATGTATCGGGATCGAAGATTGTAAAGGTAATCAAAAATTCACGGCAATCCCACGCCGGTCGCACTTCAGCATGACGAATCCTTCAAACTTTCAGAATTCCACCGTGTCTTCGACCTGCCATCTCGCCCTCGAAACGATCGGCAAGGGCGGTTCGATCGCCGTGCTGTGCGGTGAACAGTCGCTTTGGGAACGCCCCGTCGGCGGTGATCGCCGGGCCGCGGCTGATTTGGCGGTCCAGCTCGAAGATGCGTTGAAGTTTACCCGCCAGAAGATGATTCGTCTGGAAATGATTTCGGTCGCCATCGGCCCGGGCTCTTTTACCGGATTACGGATCGCGGTGACGACCGTCAAAACGCTGGCCTATGCCCTGGACCTGCCCATCATCCCGGTCGGATCCTTATCCGCCATCGCAATCACCGGCCTGTTGAGCCAGGACGCCTCGCGTGCACTAGTCGGTTTGAATGCTTATCGCGGCCAGGTCTTCGCGGCGGAATTTGATCGCGACGAGCTCGGGTTCGCCGAACCAGCGTCTTCCCCAACGACCGTCCCGGCCCCGGAAAACGTCGGCATCGCGGCCCACGGTTCCGGCAACGTAGACTTTGACGGACAGGCTGAACTGATCGATCGAACGGATTGGTCGGCGAAGGTCAACCAGGCGGCCGATCGTGGGGCACTCGTGATCGCCGAGCCATCGATTTCCTGTGATCGCGTGAGCCTGACTCTTGACAAAAATTTTCTTGTCGCGAGGGGCGTTGGCATCGCCGCTTGGAGACGCCGCATTGCGGAAGGTCATCGCACGGACAAACCACCGTTCGTTTCCGCGTTCGAATTAACGCCGCGTTATTTGAAGCTTAGTGCTGCCGAAGAGAAGGCAGCCGAACGTTGATCGGCTCGTTGGTGTGACGAACGCCGTCGGTGCCGTAATAGATGGTGATTTTCTTTTGATGATCGTAGACGGCGGTTAATTTCACACTCCGCGGCCCATGAACACAAAAGTACATTCCGCAGGATTGACCACCGCGAGAGACGTTGCGGCGCGTCATCGGAAACTGCCCTGGCTCCAAGCCACCGATGTGACAGAGGGTCTTTTCGACGTGACAACAAAATTGGTCGAACGGAACGGCTTGTGTGGAAAACCCAATCATGCGGTTGTTGAAAAGAGGGAGCGATCCTTCGCTGCGATTCGGCCGTTGCGCGGTGCGTTGACGGCGATGCAGTTGCCTCCTGCGGGCAGCGTAGGTATCGGCGCGAGGGAGGCCGAAGATTAGTTTCCAAGAAAAGCTATAGGTGTGAACGTCGACCGTCTTTTTCCGTCACCCTTTGGAAAATATCCCTCAAAATCCTCTGTTCCAATGAAGTGTCGCGACCGAGGGAAATCCACCCGAGGGTCTGGGGGACATTGCCCGCCCCGCCAACGACTGTCTCGGGTTGTCGAACAATCGTCCCGTCGTGACGTCTTGATGCCGTAGTCTCGGTCGCAAACTGAGTCGCGTTGGTGTCCTCAAGATCCTTGAGCACAATGACTTCGACGGTGTAGCCGGCGCCGCGCGGACGTACGGTGATGGTGGCTTGGCGGCGAATCGATTGAAGCGAACTGTGCAGTGCTTCAAAGCCCGCGGTGCTGTCTTTGCGCCAAAATTCGCCCATTGAGGCCCCGACCTGGTAGGACGTTTCGACTCGTCCATCGAGTACCATCGCGGGCGAGTTCTGCACCGGTTGCTCACTCTTGATACGGAAATAGTCGTCGACCGTATCGATCACTTGCGACCAAACAAACGCGTCGCTTGCCGGCGGCAATTCCAGCGGGTTGGGAATGTACTGCGTTGGAGCTCGCCGATCCAAACGGTACGCCAACTGACCACACCCGCCGATCAATAACATGACGAACAGCGCAGCTAGACCGACAACCCAAAACGGTCGCGGGACGAAAGTGCCGGTGAGACGATTGGCGAGACGCATCGAAGCCTGCGGTGCTATCGTTGGGTCGTGGTTTGTGGGGCAGCCGAAATTCGCAGCGGTTTTGCGCCAGGAAAATCGTCGGGGTAGATCGACCAGACCGGCACACGGCTCTGCATTTGCTCGACCATCTTCTCTTGGGCGGCCATGATCTTTTCCTTCTTGATCGCCTTACGAATATCGTCTTGAACATCCGCCAGCGATGTAACGCCGGCCGGTGTGCGATCTTTCACGCGGATGATATGCAAGCCATTGGAATCTTCGATGATCTCGCTCATCTTATTGATCGGCATGCTGAAAATCTGCTGATCAAGTTCTTTCGAAGCGAGCGAACCCTGTGTGGTCCAGTCGTGCTGTCCGCCATCGGCTGAATAGGACTCCTCGCTTCCGGCGCGTGCCGTTTGCTCCCAGCTCTTGTTGAAGTTAATGCCACCGACCGCCGTCAATCGATCGGTCATCGTTTTCCGTGAAGGATCGTTTTCGGGAAGCAAATTAAGCTGCTCCCAGTAGTAAACGTCCCGCCCCATCGCGGTTAGCTTGTCGAGCGCCGCTTGGCGTGTCGGATGGTTCTTAAACAACACGGACAATTGCTCCCACTTCGCTTTCGCACCGTGCCGATAGTCGTCGATGTGTTTTTCGTAGTACCGTTTGATTTCCGCGATCGTGACATTCGGGTCTTGGTCGATGTTTTCTTTCATAAACATGTGACCGAGCATCTGGTCGGCAAATTCGCGTTGACGCGATTGCAGCGATGTCCCCGATTCGCGAAGCTTGGCGTCGATTTCGTTCAGGCTTTCGGTCGCGTACTTTTCTTTCAGTTGTTTCAGCTCGCTCTCAAAGAACAACTGCCGCGCCCGTTGCGACATCATGTTGCTCACTTCTTCACGCTTGTCGGCTGATTGCGTTCCGACTTGCTCAAGCAAGAAGCATTCGCTCATGACCTTGTTTTGAATCGCCGATCGCAAGGCCGCCCGTGAGAGCTGGGTCCTGACCATCGTCAGTTGAGCTTCGGGGATTTGCTGGCCGGCTTTCGCGATCCCCTCCTTGATCCGCGTTTCAACTTTGGGGTGAATGTCGCCCCAAAGAATCGCCGACTGACCGACCACGGCAACGACCGTCGCGGGGTCGGCCGGCAACGGCGGGGCATCATCTGGCAGTTGAGCCTTGACCGGGGCCGACAAGACGACCAGCAGGGCCATCGCGACCGGCAGGGCCATCGCGACCGGCGACGCTACCGCAAGCACGGTGAGCGGGGCGAAGTATTGAAATCGATGTCGTCGCATCTTCCGTTCTGCGAGATAAGTGGGGTGGTCGGCAATCAATAAGCGAGAACTCGGTTCGTGGCTTGTAATCCGATTCGGAAGACCAGGACAAGAGCAGTCCGACGACGAATATCGGTGATCGAGAATGGACCGGTCTCCCGAGACTGACTTCACAGCGTTTGGGGAACACCTTTCTGGGAATGCACTTGACACCCGATCCGCGTCCCAGCTATTGAAGCTCCCAAGTTCATCACGGTCGGTCCCGAGCACGCCACTTGCCGGCCTGGAACCCTCGGCTGCATCCCGCCACGTGGCCGGAGATGTCAATCCGAACCTGGACCCTCCCTGCCGATTCGAACATTAGCACAGAGGTGAATTCAGGCGTAAGCAAACGTTTTGCGGGAATCGTTTGCTGCCCGTTCGATCATTCATTTGTATCGGGCGGCCGGAGCAATACGGCATGAACGACGGTTTCTGGGTCAACCGTCTTTCAAACGCCGCTCCACGCCGAATTCGCCAGCACCGGAGTGTTGCCGATGGTAGCACTCCGGTGCACGATCCACCCTCAATTGAGATCGATCTTGATCTCGCACCGCTAGCTCCGCCTAGACGAAATGCTTGGGTCCGGCTCATCAGCCGACGCGTGTTCGCGTGGTTGTTGCACAAAATGGTGGCCAGCGACATTCGTTTGGTCGTGATTTCAAGTGTTGACGAAACACTGGTACCAGTTCGCCAGCTTTCGGGGCCGCCCACCTCATCGGCGATGTGAGCGTCATGGCCTTCGATTCTTCGCCTCGTGATCGCGGCGGGCTGGGCTGCGGGCTGGGCTGGGCCGGGCCGCCGCGGGCGCCGCGGGCGCCGCGGGCGCCGGCGCGGGAAATCGCCGCTTCGCCACAATTTTGCCAGCAACTTTTCTGGATTTTGGGCGTCAAAGGGAGACCCGGCGAGCTAACCTCGTGTCCCTCCGCGTGGTTTACCGCATCGCCCGAACCCTCGCCGTCCGACCGCGCGTTTTGTGCACACACACTTTTGCCCCAATTATGCTTTGCATCCGGAAGGGATAGCACTCCGGAACCAATATTATGAACTGGCTTCGATCCGCATTTCTGAGACGTCGAACCGATCGCCGGCCGGCGATCCGGAATCGTCGCGGGACGTCGCTAGCGGTGCAGCGACTGGAGCAACGGCGTCTGCTGGCGGCAGAAGTCGGGATTTCGATCACGGCCCCGACCGCAGTTAACGAGAACTCCGTTCAGGGACTGCTTTACACGATTACCCGTGACGAAACCGAAGAGCTCCTGGCGGTCAAGCTAGAACTTTCCGGCGATGCCCAATACGGGATCGACTATAGCGTCGACGAACTTGATCGCGACACACTGTTTTTGCCGGAGCCTGCCGATGACGCGATCGCCGGTGATCCGGTCTATGGGACTGCGACGTTTTATCCGGGAGAGTCGACGATTCGCTTGCGAGTCAAACCGATGCGTGACTCGATCCTCGAACGCGACGAGCAAGTTGTGCTCTCGGTCCTCACGGCTCCCGAGTTTGGCCCCGTGCACGGCGCAGCCGCGCGGCTTGAAGATGATGCCCCCGCGGTGACTTACCTGGTCGACGAATTCAACCGCTTGGGGATCGTCGATAACCAGACCGGGATCATCGACGTCTTGGGAACAATTGATGTCCCGCAAGTGCTCAACGACATCGCAATTCTCGAAGACGGCTCGATGTTCGCCTTGACCAACGATTATCTATACCAGATCGATCTCGACCCGGCCGCGCTGGTTGACGGCGACGTCCCTGCAACGTTCCTTGGCTATCACGGAATCACGAATGCCAACGCCATGGTCGATGCTCGTGACGAAGATTTTGATAGTTCAGAAGGCGACCTCTTCGCGGTCGGCAACACCGCACTTGATCTTCATCACATCGATTTAGAATTCGTTGATGATCAGTGGACGCTGGTGGCAACGACGACGGTGTTCGATATCGACGCGACGCTCGCTCGAAACGGACTACGAAGCGACTATATCTCCAGCGGCGACCTGGATTACACCTCACGTGGCGATCTGGTTTTATCGGTCTATGGGTCCGGCGAATCATTCGATTCGATGTTAGAGATTAAGACACCTTCGAATTACGGTGTCGTATCGAGCGAAGCCGTCCCCGCCGAAGACCCTGACGAATCGTTTGAGGACGTGTTCGGGTTCTCATTCGCCGACGGAGATCATTTTGCCTATGCCCGCTGGACACTGCTGACAGTCAATCGATTCAACCTGAATAGTTCACGTGAACTCGAAATGCTGGGCCGACCTTACACCTTAGCAACGCAGTCGCAAGCAATCGGCACAATCATCGGTGACCCGGTCACTCCGCCTCGTGTTTCGCTGAATGTTGGCTGGCAAGACCCGCCCAGCTTGCCGCATGGCTTGATGCCGACGACTTGGCAACTTCAACGGACAGATCTTCGAACGATCCAAATCAAGCTAGGGGCACCTGTCGAACAAGTGGCCCCGGGGGACATCAGTTTATCCACGCTTGGGATATCCGGATCCGAATCACCGACCGCCATCGCTTTGGCATCCGATCAGATCGAACTTGCCCCATCGGGTGATCTGGTCCTGATTCACCTTGATCACGATCAGATGCCCGACGGACGTTACCAGATCGTTTTGTCAGACCAATTGACGACAGGGCCTGAATTCAGATTGGTCGGTGATCGCATCAACCGCTTCTTTAGCATCGACGGAGATTTTGACGGCAATCGCGTGGTCGATATACGCGACTTCGCCACACTCGCCTACTGGTATGGAAACCCAACGTCGGTCGCCCCAGAGTATGTTGACTTGGACGGATCAGGCTTCATCGACCAAAACGATTTTCCGCTCTTCGCGGTCAACTTTGGTAGCTACGTTCAGTTACCCAATA
The DNA here is from genome assembly GCF_008312935.1 of Roseiconus lacunae. Lineage (NCBI taxonomy): Bacteria > Pseudomonadati > Planctomycetota > Planctomycetia > Pirellulales > Pirellulaceae > Roseiconus > Roseiconus lacunae. The sequence continues at coordinate 509,384 of NZ_VSZO01000010.1, forward strand.
CCGTTAGCCCGCTGGATCCAATCTACGTCAATCAGACCGAACTAACGATCGCCCAGAATGCGGCAGCCAACCCACTGGATACCAACGGCAACGGACTCGTTTCACCGTTAGACGCACTCAAAGTGATCAATCGCATCGCATCCGGCTCCGCAGACAACATCGACTGGCGACACGATGTCAATCGCGATGGAACGATCTCACCACGTGACGCGTTATCTATTCTCAATCGGCTCGCGGCCCAAGCCAGCTCCGCCACTTCGACCAGCTCCGGCGAAGCAGAAGGGGAAGCGATTCTGTCTGCTTTGCTTTGCTTGCAAACACTAAATGACCAGACGACGGATTGGGACGAAGATTGGCTGGAACTCAGTCAAGACCAAACGTTGGGGTCCGGCACATCAGTGGCCATGAGATAGCTCTGGTTATTTCATAGAAACCGGAGCTAACGCGATTCGGCTCATCCTGGTTCTTGATATTGATGCAACCCTAAGGCGACCGGGGCGGCTTCGAATGATCAACATTCCTTATGAGGTCCGAGCAAATTGAGCTTGCTCAAAACGCGGGCGGCGATCCTGACGAAGAACCGTTCGTCGGATCGTCTTGCGTGCGACACTGAAGGGCAATTCGCTTGCTCTGCTTCATTTTCGTGTGAAGATTTCTGTGGCGAGAATCGATTCGCGGCGGAAATCCCGGTTTCATTCGGGAATAAGAAATCTATGCCGCCGCAAAAGATTCAGCGTGCGGGGTTTCCCGGGGCTTTGCCGGCAGTGATAATGTGCGCGTCGGTGGCGGGTGTGGGCCTCCGACGAACATTTCGCTCGAAGTCGATTCAATCCAATCGATCGACGTTTTCAAACTGTCCTCCCACCTTTGATGGAGACTCCACGCATGTCCCGTATTCTTGCTTCCGTTTGTGCTCTCGCACTCTTTGCCGTTTCGTCGGTTCACGCCGAAGAAGGAGAAGCTTGCCTGCAGTCGGGTGACGGCATCGGCGCGTTCTATGTCGTCAAGGTTGCCGGCGCCGAAGGTGATGGTGTCGAGCAAGGCCAGAAGTTGTGCTATCGCTGCCGTTATGGTCAGCGTCCGATGGTGATGGTGTTCGCCCGTGACACCGAAGGCAAGGTTGGCAATTTGGTCAAGGAAATCGATTCTGCCGTCGCTGCCAACGAAGATGCCAAGTTGAAGGGATTGGTCACGATGCTTGGAAAGGACGAGTCGAAATTGAAGGAGTCGGCGAGCAAGTTCGCTTCGAAGACGAACGCAAAGAACATTCCTTTTGTTGTGGCGACCGACCACGAGACCGGACCTAGTTCGTACAAAATCAACGAAGATGCTGCCGTCACCGTCGTTGTCGCATCGAATAGCAAAGTCGTCGCATCGCACTCGTTCAAGTCGGCCGATGAAGTCGACGTCGCTGCTGTAATGGGTGAAGTCAAAAAGGCTTTGAACTAGGCATCGCCTTCCGGGCTACCCCCGGGACTTGCGATCACTTCCCCCCGATTGCACTGAATTATCCGCCGGCCGCCGCGTGAACCAATGACGTTTGCGCGGCGGCTGTTTTTGTTTTTATGCTGTCCTCTTTCGTTTTTATGCTGTCGATACGATCATGTTGACTTGGATGTTTCTAAGCGTGATCTCGGCGCTGCTATTAGGATTTTACGATAGCGCCAAGAAGATGGCGGTCAATAAAAACGCGGTGCCGATCGTACTGCTCTGCAGCGTCTCGATTGGCGCTGTGTTGTACCTACCGCTGATGACAGTGTCGGTGATCACGCCGGACTTGATTCAAGCCGATTGGTTGCGAATCAAATCCTTATCGTGGTCGCAGCACGGTTTGGTCTTGGCCAAAAGCCTGCTTGTCGGGGCATCGTGGACGCTGGCATTCACGGCATTGAAACACTTGCCGTTGTCGATTGGTGCTCCGATACGGGCAACCAGTCCGTTCTGGACGATTTTGATTGCGGTTTCGCTTCTCGGTGAACGTCCTCGACCGATCCAGTGGGCGGGGATGCTGATCGTCTTGTTTGGATTTTGGTGCTTCACCTTGGTCGGTCGCCGCGAGGGGGTTCGTTTTTTTCGCGACCGCTCGGTGCTTTTGATGGTCATCGCGACCTTACTCGGTTCCTGCAGCAGCATCTACGACAAGTGGCTGTTGCAACGTCTCGAACCGATCACGTTGCAGGCATGGTTCACCGTTTACTTGGTGCCGGTGATGGTCCCGTTGGCGCTCTGGTGGCATCGGGCCAGTCGACGCGGTGAAATCCGATCGCCGGATGGTACGCCAGCCGTATTTCATTGGCGTCGCAGCATTGCGCTCGTCAGCCCCCTATTGATTGCGGCTGATGCCTTTTATTTCATCGCCTTATCAGATCCCGACGCGATGGTTTCCGTTGTCAGTGTGGTGCGTCGTTGCAGCGTGGTTGTCGCGTTGGCGTTTGGGGCGTCGGCGCTCAGTGAAGCAAATTTTCGAGCCAAGTCACTCTGCGTAGGTGTGATCTTGCTTGGCGTGGTGATCTTAACGTGGAAACCCTGAGCCCGCTGAACTACTGATCCGGCGTTTTGTTTGATCTGGCGTTTTGTTGAGCGGCGAATTCACGGTGACTCCGATCGATGAAGATCTGGCAAGTTTTCAACTTTGATCATGGTTTTCACGTTCGGTCGTGGCACGTATGCTAGGGCGTTCTCGCCCGGGTGATTTTCTTGCGATTCTTCTATCTGGTTTGACCGAGGCGGGCGGTAGGACACCGCCAGTGGCGTTACATGAGCGAGTTTCTGCTTTTTTACGAACGGCCAAACCCCACGACATGGGTCTACTTGTCGTCATTTCTGACGATCGGTTTGTACTTTGTCTTTCATCGGTTTTGGAGCGTCCGCAACCTGGACATTGTCCTGCTGTTGATGTTGGCGCCTGGACTATTGATGGTTCAGGAAGGTCGCCGACGGCACCTTCGTGAAATGGAATCGGGTGAAATCGCGATTCAGGACCACTACGACACGCGTTCGAGCGCGTTTGAGAGTGCCTCCACGTTGGTGTCGACGACCCTGACGCCACGAGCGGCGGATGCTTCCCCCGATGCTCAAGCGAATGATTCGGGGGCACGGACAAATTCCGATGCAGCCACACCTCCGGTCGTAGCCCCACCGCCGCGGATTCAAGAAGAAACGAAGCTTCCTCTGCGAACCGAACCGGAAGCGCTTGACGAGCGTCTGGAGTCGACGACCTTGCATCCCGAGCAGATCGAAACCGACGCCGAACAGGCCGCCAAACGCCTGCAGCGTGCCGGCTTCATCTGGCTATTTCTGGTCGAGCTACTGATCTTGGTTCGGCTAATGGTGGATCCGGTGATGAACCGCCGCCCGATGCTCGATCCGAACCTGACTGTCGGCGGATCGTATTTCATCAGCATTTCGATGTTTATTTTCATGATGGTTAACGTTGCCACCAGTACCCCGCGAGTGCGTGTGTGGCAGGGCCCCGAGCTTGGGCCCGGCTATGTGTTGATGCATCAATTACCCACGATCACGACGCGTCCTGTCAGTTCGGCGCTCGGCGGCGAACGGGCTCCGACGGCGGACGAACTCAGCCTTAGCAAACGCTCGTCGACTATCCTCACGAAAGTCTTGGCGATCACCGCCCACCTGGCCATCGTCGTGGGCTTGATCTTGATTGGCAATCGGCACTTCGGAAACCTCCGCAGCGGTGTCGGTTGCGCGCTGCTGTATCTGATCGTGCCGTACACGGCGCAGTACACCGGACGGGTCGATCATGCGCTACCGGCCGCGTTGCTGTTATGGGCGATCCTTTCGTATCGTCGCCCGATGGTCAGCGGGATGTTTCTGGGCCTCGCCGCGGGCCTGGTGTATTACCCGCTGTTCCTTCTGCCCCTCTGGTACAGTTTTTACTGGCGAAAGGGAGTGCGTCCATTCTCCGTCGGTGTGATCGCCACACTTGCAATCCTGATCGCGATTCTTAGCTTCAGCGGAACCGATTCGCTAATCGATCATTTGCGACGGATGTTCGGCCTGTTTGCGCCGACGAAAGAGCCGCGCGGAATTTGGGGGCTTGGCTGGGACGCGCGATGGCGATTACCGGTGATCGTCGCGTTTGGAATCCTCAGTTCGTTATTTGCCGCCTGGCCTTCGTCCAAGAACCTCGGCACCTTGATCGGATGCTCTGCCGCCGTGATGGTCGCCGTTCAGTTTTGGCATGGTTATGGCGGTGGTCTATTCATCGCGTGGTTCTTGCCGCTGCTGTTGCTGACGATCTTCCGGCCAAACTTAGAAGATCGCGTCGCGGTCAAGGTCGTCAGAGGACGCGCATGGGACCAATCAGCCTCAACGCGCAGTTCCGGGCGATTGGAAGTGAATTGACCGGTCGCCGTCCAACACAAACATGACTATGGAATCGAAGCAAACGACCGTCGCCGATGCGGTCGCCCCACAATCGGCCGACAGTCTTCCGGCATTGACTTTTTATGAGCGACGTCTCGAAGCGGCGACACTACGACTGGACACGTTACGGCGAAAGGACACGCAGTTTTCCAGAGCCAGGCTGATCTTGTTTACGATCGCCGCCGCCTTGATCTTACTGGGGTACTTCGGCGACGTCGGCTGGGGTGTGCTGTATGTCGGGTGGGGATTGATCGGCTGCTTTTTTGTCGTGGCGGTATTGAACGAACCGGTCAACGATGCGATGGCGGTGGAGGAACAGAACTGCGAGGTGATCCGCCGTTTAATCGCTCGATGTAAACGGCGCTGGGACGAACTTGACTGGAAAACGGCGCGAAAGCGATTGCAGACCGTTGAGCTTGAAGAGCATCAAAAAGACGTCGCCGATGACCTGGACCTACTTGGCAAAACGTCGCTTTTTCAGTTCGTGTCGATGGCGGGCACGACGGTTGGCGTACGCACGCTTGCCGGTTGGTTGACCAGCCCGGCAAAAGCCGATGTCGCCCGGTTACGCAGTGACGCGGTGCGGCGTTTGGCCGGCAAACGTGAACAGCGGATGCGATTTTATTCCCTGGCCAGCGATGTCGGCCGCGGGACGGGCGATCCGGACGAGTTCATCCGTTGGTCGCAGAGCGATCCGTGGTTGGACAAACAACGGTGGATGATTCCGTGGGCGAAGGTTTCTGCCTTTTTGTCGATCATTCTGATCGCCGCTTTGGTCGCCTTCCGACTCGAATTGATCGATGCTGGGAACGCCAAGATTGCCCTCGCCTCGCTCGTTCTAATCATCGTGGTCAACATGCTAATTACGACCGTGATGCTAGGCCCCGTTCATCAGATTTTTTCAATCGCGATGTCGAGTCGCCAAAGCGTGGACGAGTATCGAGAACTGTTTTCGGCGGCAAATTGGTTGGTCGAAGACGACCGCAAAGGTGACGATGACCGACGGCTCGAGCATCTACACCAAGTATTGCTCGACGCACCCGAACAGTCCGCACGCCAAGGCATGAAGGATCTGGGACGAGTCGCCTGGTTGGGTTCGCTTCGAACCTCGGCATCAACGTTCTTACTGTATCTGCCACTCCAGGCGTTTGCACTCTGGGACGTACGCGTCTTTGCGAAACTGGAAGCTTGGCAAGAGAAGTATCGTGACAGTGTGCCGAGTTGGTTTGATGCGTTTGGTGAAGTCGAGGCACTGATGTCATTGGCCGCCGTTTGCGACGAAAACCCGAGCTGGGTTTTCCCAAACTGGGTCGAATCTGCCAAAAGAGACAACGCAGCGCTGAGCTTTCGATCGGTCGGGCTGGGGCATCCGCTGCTTCCCGATGACGCCCGGGTTTGCAACGACGTCACGATCGGCCCACCGGGGAAGGTATTGCTGGTGACGGGAAGCAATATGTCAGGCAAAAGCACGATGCTGCGAAGCGCCGGACTGAACATCGCACTCGCCGGTGCCGGCTGCCCCGTCTGCGCGAGGGAATTGACGATGCCATCAATCGAGTTGTCCACTAGCATCCGTGTCCGTGACAACTTGGCCGAGGGTGTTTCCTTCTACATGGCCGAACTGAAGCGTTTGAAGGGCGTCGTCGACCGGGCCCGCCTGCTGGCAGATCAAAACGGCGTCACGTCGATGTTCTTGCTCGATGAGATCCTACAAGGGACGAACTCGCGCGAACGACAAATCGCCGTTACACAAGTCCTGCGTCACCTACTCCAGTGCGGTGCGATCGGTGCGATCAGCACTCACGATTTAGAACTTGCCGACGAGCCGGAGTTACAAGCGGTTTCCGAAATCGTCCACTTTCGCGAAACAATCACGCCGGATGCCGAGGGCAACGAGCAGATGACGTTTGATTATCAAATGCGATCCGGAGTCAGCCCGACGACGAACGCGCTGCGGTTGTTGGAGATCGTCGGGCTGGGATCGGCCGAAACCGAATCGAAATGACGAATCACATCAGTCGCACGCGCCAGCGTCGGGCACCAATCGTCAAGCCAACCAACGACCAAGTCCACGGCTAAAGTTTCGTCAACATCTGAAATCTGGATTAGCCGAATGGCGTTCGCCACGGTTTCTGTGCAATCACCAGGGCCAACGCCCATCGCCCGCCGATCAGCTTGGCTCGTATTCAAAATAAGACTTCGATTTGATGACTTCGGCGACCGCCGGTGGGACCATCGACTGCCAGGTTTCGTCACCGTTCCTGATGCGTTTGAGTACGTCGCGTGAAAAGATCCCAAGGCTGTTGGGATCATAGTTATCGAGTGCGACGATATCACCTCGGTCTCGCAAGTAGTTATAGAGTTGCTGAATCTCAGGTTTGATTTCCAGGTTATCGCTCGTCTCCAATTCGCCGGTTTGCTGGTTTTGAAGCGGGTAGCAAAAGACCTTCAAGTCATTCTTGAACAACCGACCGAACGATTCCAAGACCCCACCTTGAAGGCCCGTGTAATACTGTTCGTCGAACAGGTCTTTCATACTTGCGGCGCCCATCACGATCGCAATCGATTCCTTGGTCAGTCCGTTCAAGTATGCCGCTAATCGGTAGTACTGAAAATAGTCGGAAATCAACACGGGCATTCCGCAAGCCGCGATCACATCGGCTCGGGCAAGGAAATCACGTAAGTCAATTTGGCCCTCCGCCTTGAGATTATTCATGGTAATTTCCATCACCGGTGCGATCTCTTTGCCTTTGACGTTCGGTTGGGCGGAAAACTTTTCGTTTGCACTGCGAAGCATGTCAAGATTGACGTTGCAAACAGGACGAAAACTGCCACGTTCGACCAAAATCGCTTTGCGATAAAAATATTCCGATGGCTGAAGCACTTCGCCGTTGGCGGCAAACATTGCCGCACCGCTCAGTCCAAGTTCGACCAGCTTTAGACTCATCAATCGATTGTCGACATGTCGAAATCCAATTCCCGAGAATTCGATCATGTCGATTTCGATCCGCGATGTCGTCAAGCCATCAAGCAGTGAATCGACCAGCAACTCCGGTTCATGGTTCAGCATCGTCGCCCCATAAACCAGATTAACGCCAACGATGCCCAACGCTTCTTGTTGGAGCGCGGCATCATCATCAAGCATTCGGACATGGATGATGATCTGGCTATCGTCGTCGCGTGGGTGGGCTTGGAATTTGATCCCCATCCAACCATGACAATGATTGGTCCCGTGGTAATTTCGGGCCGAAACGGTATCGGCAAACGCAAAGAAAGCCGTCGTATCACCACGCGATTCACGCAATCGATCGATATTCAGCTTGTGCTCATAATCCAACATCGATTCCAAGCGTTCGCGGCACACATAGCGTGACGCTCGACCATAAATCGCGTCGCTTACCTTCATATCGTAGGCCGACATGCTCTTGGCGATCGTCCCCGAAGCACCGCCGACACGGAAGAACCAACGCACGACTTCTTGTCCGGCGCCAATTTCAGCAAACGTCCCGTAACGACGCTGATCCAAGTTCACCTCGAGCGCCTTCTGACGCGTGCTCAAGGATTCGACGGTTGGGTGCTGACCTCGGAGTCTCATTTGCATGACAAAAAACTTGGGGAACGAAGAGTCGAAATGGCTACCGGTGAGACGAATCTACACGATTCAACTGAACCGATTGAAACACTGGCCGGTGCGGCGTCCTGGGTGCCGTTAACGGTGAGTTGTGGCAAGAACCAAGGGCGATGCTACGCTGACTCACGCCGTCGCCAGGACGCCGCCAAGATCGCCAGCCCGGCACAAATCCGCGCCGGCCAGTCACCGATCAATACGACCAGGCTGGTCCGGTCGTCGATTTGTGGATTCGCCAGGACATGCCCTTCGCTGCCTCGCGGCAATTCTTCGACCACCTGCCCGGTACTATCGATCCAAACTGTCGGCCCGTTGTTTGCCGAAGAGAGAATTGGGCGACGACACGCGACGGCGAGTAATTGGGCACATCGCTTGTGGTGTTCGATCACGCTGGAATCGTCGAACCATCCATCATTCGTTACCGTGACGATAGAATCTGGCAACGGTTGGTGCTGGTTTCGAAGCTCGCGGAAGTGGTTGATCGAGACTCGTTCAACGGCGGTTTCGATACAGATATTGGCATTGAGCGTTAAATCGTTGACACGGAAAACCTTGGGACCGTCGCCGCGGTCGATGCCCATTCCGGGCGGCACAAACTCGCGAACCCAGGGAATCGACTTCACCAGTGGAATGTATTCACCGAACATCACCAGATGCATCTTTCCGTACCACTGGTCGACTTGGGCGTCCGGCGTCAAATGAACTAAGCCACTATAACCACGTGGTGTGCCGCTGTAATCGAGCACTGCGTTTCCGCCGATCAGATGTGGCGGTGACCGGGTTGGTCCGTTAGCTTCGGCGAGCAATCGTAAAACGTTGGCGGCACGAAAGAGATAACGTTGACGTTGCTGTTGCAGCCACGCGGTGACCTCGGACATCGGAACGCCATGCAACCGGGCTTGCTCGGCATTGCCATCACCAATCACCCAGGGCAGTGATCCGGTCATCATTGATTCGGGCCAAACGATTGCATCGATCGCGTCTTCGGTCGCTTGCGTCGCTCGAATGGATTGCTGCAAGTAACCCTGAAAAATCTCCAGTTCTCGTTCTTTCGTTTGGACGTACTCAATCGGTTCATTCCGGCCGATCAATGCGATCACGGTATCGCTTGACCGGGTCGGTTGATTGAGTCGATAACGCCCGTAACCGATTGTCGATAGAACGACGGTCACCGCCAAAACCCAAGCAACGATCAGCTGCCGATGTTCGGCCGATTGGTGATCCGTCTGCTGAGGCGTTGTTCGTTGACGATTCCAGGTGATCGTTTGAAAAACGGCGGCGTTGACGATTACAATCATGAACGACACGGCATACGTTCCGGCCAAGTCGGCTATTTGGATCAGCTCGGGGACATTCGCTAAACTATGCCCGAGCATCAACACGGAAATCCCCGTTAAGAAATAGTTCCGCAGGCACTCCAGGCCCACCCAAAGCACCGGCGCGGCGATCCACACCGGACATCGCCACCGGTCGCTTCTCCGCACCAAGATGACAAACAGGACGCTGTAACTGGCGAGGTAAGCCGAAAGGACTACCCAACACGGGTAGAGCAGCGGGTTGGCATGCCGCAATCCTTGAAGTGAGCCCGCCCAATAAGCAGTCGCGACGAAAAACAATGCCAGCAGATGGCGTCGGGTGAGCAGCGCTGCCTTGGCAAACATCAACAATGGCACCACCGCGACGAACACTAACGGCCAGACCGCCAGTGGCGGTTGGGCTAACCAACGTAACAGCATCGCGGCAACGATTGTGCCCCACGCAAGTCGGCCGATCCGCGAAATGCTGCGATCTTCGGTCGTCTTTTCGTTCGTACCCACGGCTGATTCGCTTTTATGAGGCAAGTTGGTCAAACTAGAACGCTATTCCAATGCGCGAATCCTAGAAAATCGTGCTTCCATCCGCTATGCCGGTCAGAGCGTCAGCGGCATTGACTGCGACGACTGCACTGGCGTACCGGTTCGGCCCATCTTTCAGATCAACCACATGGCGTCGGTGAAAAGTCTTAAAACACCACCCCGTCCCTCGCACGAATGTTGAGATAGATTTCGTGAAATTTAACCCAATGCTGTTTTCCTGCCCGATTCTGCTTGCAGGAACTCTGCTTGTTTGCATGCCGATCGTTGCCCCAGCCCAGGACGCAGAACAAACCACCGTTGCGGACATCACGGCAGCAGACAAGACCGACGACTCCGACTCGCAAGATCCGGTTCAACCCGCAGAAGAGCCGCCGGCAATTGACGACAAGACCGTCGAAGCGATCGACGCCTTGCTCGATCGGCTTCGGCAAGCTAAATCGACGCGAACGACGATCAAGGTTGCCGAGGAAACGATTATCGAAGGGGCGGTGATCGGATCCAAAGAATCGAGCTACCAAATCGCCTCGACGGCCCCCAACCAGTTCACCGTCTACTACAAAAGCGAACAACAACGGACGCGGATTTACAACAACGAAACGACCGCGACGATCGCGATTACGCCGTCCGCGTTCACTTCGCTTGAACAGCCCCTAAAGATGCAGCACGCTGTGTTCGAGCTACCGTTTCCGATGGGGCCCTACCCCGAACCGGTGCTCGCACTCAGCCTCGCCGGTGTCGATCCGTCACTGTCGCTCTTAAGCGGGATGAAGTCGGTCGAAATTGCCGATCGGAAACCCTTTCGCGGCAAGACGGCCGCTATTCATTTCGTCGGGGTCCAAGACGACGACGTTCGATGGGACCTTTGGATCACCCAGCGAGAACCGATCCGACCGCTTCGGTTACGCGTCAATCTGACAGAGATGCTGCGACAGAACGGAAGTTTGGACCTGCCCGACGACTATCAATTTGTCCTTCGGTTCGATTTCGACATGTGGAAAGTCGATAACGAAAACTCGAGCGGCTTGTTCGAGTACGCGAAAATCAAGGACGCTACGGAGTACAAGACCCTGCAAGAGTATTTCGACGCAACGAAATCGCCTCGCAGCGAATAGCACTGAAACGCGTCAGCGAGTCACACTGAAACGCGTCAGCGAGGAGTCGATCACGAAATTTTCGTGACGAGCCGAAACGTTCTCGCTGACACGTGAAGCCACCAAACGAGGTCAACTTGCATCCGAGACGCTAGAACTTGAAGTTATTCGGGATCGAACCGTTTTTGATCACGATCGAAACACCGTCACGAACTTGCAAGTCCTCGTCTTCGCCAAAGCTGTCGTGACCTTGCTCGTTGACGATGGTCACGTTCGTTCCGACGCGGCTGTTTTTATCAAGGATCGCGCCCTTGATCGTGCTACCGGCACCGATCCCTGTCGGCACTTCGGCGGCATTGGGGTCACGATCGTCTTCGACGTAGTCGGCCCCCATGACGACGGTGTCTTTGATCGTCACGTTGTCACCGATGACGGTTCGCAACCCGATCACGCTATTTTCGATCGTGACGTTGCTACCGATGTGGCAACCATCGGCGATCAAGCTACCACGGATGTTGACGTTGTCGCCCATCACGGTAGGCGGCAAGAATCTTGGACGGCTATAAATCGGTGCGTCGGCACGGCCGAGTTGGAACGGTGGTGCTTCACTCGCCAGCGACAAGTTCGCTTCGTAAAACGCCCGGATCGTTCCGATGTCTTCCCAGTATCCGTCGAAGAGGTGGACGTTGACTTTGCGGGAATCGATTGCCCCCGGAAAAACCTCTTTGCCGAAGTCCTCATGCGTGTTGCCTTCGAGAAGATCGACCATGACGTCTTTGTTGAAGATGTAAAGGCCCATGCTGGCCAGGCAGTCGCGTCCATTACTGGGGATGCCACGTGCATCGATCCAAGACGGGTCCATACGGACTTTGGCGATGTCTTCTTCGGTTTGGGGCTTTTCGACAAAGCCGGTGACACGTCCGTCGTCATTGAGTTGCATGATGCCCAGCGACCTGGCGTCTTTACGATCGACCGGGATGCCGGCGATGGTCGCGTCGGCACCGGAGTCGATGTGTGTTTGCATCATGTCACGGAAATCCATCCGGTACAGTTGGTCACCCGAGAGGATCAAGACGTACTTGATGTCAGGCTGATCGATGTAACGAAGGTTTTTACGAACCGCGTCGGCGGTGCCTTGGTACCAATCGGTGCCCTCGTCAACGGTTTGCTGGGCGGCCAACAACTCGACAAAGCCGCCGGTGAAGTGATCGAAACGATAGGTTTGCCGCAAGTGGCGGTGCAAGCTGACCGAAAGGAACTGCGTCAAAACGAACACGCGGCGAAGTCCGCTATTGATGCAATTTGAAATCGGGATGTCGATCAAACGATACTTACCGGCCAACGGGACGGCCGGTTTCGCACGAATCTTGGTCAACGGGAAGAGACGCGTTCCACGACCGCCGCCAAGAATCAGTGCGATCGTGTTGTGTGAAAGATCCATGGTGTCTGAGATTTCCTAGAGAATGGTCAAGAGAAGCCTGTCGTTGGCCACCAGCGATTTGGCTGCCAAAAGTTTGGCTACCAATATTTTTCAAACCGAATTCGCCCCGGCCCTGATTCATGATCGTGGTCGGCGGGCAGGAATCCGGCAGATTCCAATAACGGAAGCAACCCCGGAGTCGCCGGCGGGTCACCCCCGGGTGGCACATAACCGATCATGTCCGGGTTGCCGCATAAATACACGTGCGTGTTTTCGGGGCTTAACGGGTCGTCGGCGGCTTCGGCAAGTTTGCCGCTGGTGAACAAGTCTTGCAAGTATTGCTTTCCAACATACCCGGGCATCGACGGGTCGATGTTGATCGGCTCACGAGTGGTGCAAGGCAAATACCGATAATTCGAAAAATGGTTCATCAGCAACAAGTGCCGTGGATAGTATCCAAGATCACCGAGGTACCGAACGCAGCACGCGTTGACGATGCGCCCCCGATGTCCCGCGGCCAGTAACGAGGCGGTCATCGCGTTGTGGGGAGCTTCGCCCGTTCCCGTTCCCAACATCAAAATGGTTGCATCGGGATCGACCTCGCCGACGACGTACTTGCCGACGATTTTTTTGCCGACTTCGACACGGTCACCGGCCTGTAATTCGAACAGACGCGGCGTTAACGCCGGAGGTGGCTGGTCGGGTGACGACGAAGCGCGGACCAAGGTGATATAGAATTCCAGATAATCGAGCGAATCGATGGACGCGACTTGCCCGTCATCATCAAGCAGCGGGCAGGAGATCGAGTATGCCCGACGGATCAGCTTGTGACGTTTCTTCTCCGGCACGTTTTCGACTTGGGTCCCCGACAATCGAGGTTCCCAGTATCCCAGCCCCAACGTCACGTATTGCCCGGCGATAAACGCGGGCACGCCATTGTCCGGTCGGATGCGGAATCTCGCCAAGTTCTCGTGACAGTCGATCCTCTCGATCACGGTCGCGTTGTAGAACTTTTCCCGCAACGATTGGAATTCAGAATCCGTTTGGCTCATTTGGGGGCTGTCCGAACTGAGCACAACATTCTCCGATCAGGCGTGAAAACGAGTTCGCCGACGAAAACGCCCCGAACCGATGCGCGTTCGCCGCGACGCGTCTACTATTCATCGGGGTCACGACGCGACGACGACACCCATCATGCGATTAAAAGGCCGAAAAGTCAGCTTTCGTTGAGCGGAACGTCAACTTCCCTCAAAAAAAGCGGCAGTAATCTTCGCCTTCACGCAATATACTGGAGTCCGGCGCGTCTCGTCGTGAACTGCCGATCCGCCGCCGAATAATTCCCTAGAACTTCGTCATCCGAAATCGACATGACTTATCGAACCCGTCGACTCAAGCAATCTTCACCAACCGCGATTGCTGTTGCGTTCGGTTTTCCATCCCACCGCATTTTGATCCTGCCTCTTTTGATTCTGTGCGGCGTGCTGCTCGGTAGCACTTGGCCCCATTCCGCACAGGCTGGCGAACGATGGACCGACCTGTATGGTAAACGCACCATCGAAGCTGACTTTATTGGTCTGTGGGGCAACAACGTCGTTCTAGAAATGCCAGGTGGCCGTCGCCTGTCGGTTTCGATGGATCAATTGATCGCCGAAAGCCGTATCCAAGCCCGGCAACTAGAAGAAGAACAAAAACGTCGGCGGACCGAAAGCCGCTCGTTGATCGAAGCAGATGCGAAAGAGGCCGCCGCCCCCGCGCCGACCCCGCTTCCCGAGCCACCCTCGGTCGCCACCTACGCACCATACTCCGGGTCGGGCGACATTTTGTCCGTACTTGAATGGCAAGCGAACCAGTTTCGCAATGGGCACATGTTGATCACCGCGTTTGATTCGCTGCCTCCGAGCTACCAAGTGGAAATTGAACAACTGGTGAAGCAGACCGTTGGCAAACTTGATCCCACTGGCACTCAACAGACGCTTGCTTCGATTCATTCAATCGGCGAATTGATCGTGACCCGTCAACGATGGCTGTTCTCCTACCCGCGTCTGGCGAACATGGACGACGTCAATCGAGACATGATCAAGAAGTTGATGTTGTCCCTCGGTGGCGCGATCCGTGATGGCTTTGACCCACAGGAGCTAAAATTGGAGGACTTGGGTACTCAGCCGCTTCGCCAATGGATCGTCAATCTCGATAGCAAGCTTGCGCCGTACCTTGCCAGTCTTTCTGACCTCAGCGAGACCGTTGGGATCGCTGAGATGGAATTTGAAGTCGTCGGTGAAGAAAACGGAAAAGCGACGGTGCTGTCCAAATTTGGTGACCTCGCTATTCCAGCCGAATACGAAAAGGTCGAAGGGGCGTGGATCCAGGCCGGCGGCCCCGAAGGTGGCTTGAAAGAACAGCTTGACAAGTGGAAAGCCTGGCTCGCCGAAACGCCGGACGGTTCACTGCTTTCGCAGGGCCAAGCGACGATGATCACGGTGATAATCAACGGCTTCACGCAGCCAGCCCTCGACGCTCAAAACGCTCGGGAAATGCATGCCCAGATGGACAACCTGGTCAACGGTTTGACGCCAATCGTCACCCAAGTTGCGGCCGCTTACGCGATGGGCAGGAACAACCGCAACAACGGCTATGACCAAAGCGGTTACGGTGACGAGATGGGCTACGAAGACATGGATCAAAGCGGTGACGATCTATACGAGCCCGGAATGGACTCGATGAGCAGTGGACCTTAACAACGAATGCCTCAACGCATCGCGATCATCGGTGGCGGTCTTTCAGGACTGACCACCGCGTTTTACCTTCGGCAACAGAATCCCGACTGCATCGTTGAACTGTTTGAAGCGTCGTCTCGTCTCGGCGGTGTCATCGGAACCGAAACCGTTCAGACGGATGCCGGACGGTTTGTCATCGATCTTGGCGCCGACATGTTCGCGACCGATCCGTCGGCGGCGATGCAATTGTGCGTTGACCTTGGGATCCAGGATCAGCTACTGATTCCCGACGCGAAACGCGCCGGTGCGATGGTCGTACATCGCGGCCGCGTCGTACCGATCCCCGAAGGCTTCGTCTTGATGCGGGCGACCAAACCCTGGCAGATCCTTACCACACCGATTTTATCGCCGACGGCCAAACTGCGATTCCTGACCGAACGCTTTCAGTCACCGCAAGCAGAACTCGCCGCAGATAGCAATCACGACCTCAGTGTCGGCGACTTCGTTCGTCATCGGCTCGGACAGGAAACACTCGATCGCCTGGTCGAACCACTCGTCGCCGGTATCTACACCGCTGACATCGAAAAGCTAAGCCTGAAAGCGACGATGGCACCGATCGTTTCGATGGTTCAAAAACATGGCTCACTGGCCAAAGCCACGCTTAGCCGTCGCCGTGAAAATGTGGACTCAACGGAACGTAATAGCGCCGGCGCCCGCTATCAACGCTTCCGTGGGTTGCCCAACGGGATGGGGCAACTGATCGGCACGCTCGCCGAACGCATCGGGTCGGAAGTAATCCAACTGAATGCGGATGTGAATCGATTACGATTCGATGGCCGACAGTGGTCTGTCGCCGTGAACCGATCGCACGGCGCCGAACAGGTCTTTGACCAAGTTGTCATCGCAACCCCGGCCGCTATCGCTGCCAAACTATTCGATTCGATCGACCTTACACGGCCTGGTTCCGTTGACGCTGCCAACATCAATGCAGCGTGCCAGACTGCGGCGCGGGGCATGGCTTCGATTGAATCCGCGTCCGCCGCGATCGTTGTTTTGTGTCTTGCCAAGTCGCAGGTCCGGCGATTGCCTGACAAGTTTGGGATCGTAGTCCCAAGTGCGGAACAGCGACACGCGCTTGCGATCAGCTTTGCTAGCCACAAATACCCTAGCCGTTGCCCGCAAGATCACGTCATCGCGCGGGTGTTCTTTGGAGGGGCACTTCAAGCCACCGACCTCGAGCGATCAGATGACGACTTGATCGAACTCGCCAAGCGTGAACTCGGGGAATTGATTGGCCTCGAAGGGGTCCCGACGATCGCCAAGGTAGTTCGCTGGAATAACGCGATGCCGCAGTATCATGTCGGCCATTTGAACAGGGCCGATCAAATTGAATCGGCGGTTGAACAGATTCCGAATCTGCAACTGGCCACGAACGCCCTCCGCGGGGTAGGCATCGCGCCCCTGATCGCCAGGGCAAAGGCGATTGCTGACACGATCGGACGTTAGCAAGTCGTGACGACGCTGGACGTGCCGGTATCCTGTGGCATGGACACGACTCGGAACTCATTACTGGAAAACACCGAACGAGGGCTTTATTGTCCCGCCGGCGACTTCTATGTCGACCCACGCCGCCCGGTTAAGCGGGCGGTGATCACACACGCCCACTCCGACCATGCCCGTTGGGGCTGCGATCACTACCTGGCAGCCCAGAAAAGCGAACACTTACTGCGGATGCGTTTGGCTTCCGATGCCGAGATCGATTTCCTGCCGTACGGGAAAACGGTTTCCCACCACGGTGTCGAGATCACGTTCTATCCTGCCGGACACATCCTCGGGTCGGCTCAGGTTCGGATCGAACGTGATGGCGAAGTCGCCGTGGTTGCCGGCGATTACAAACTCGGTCCCGATGCGACATGCGAAAGCTGGGAACCGATCCGCTGCGATCTATTCGTGACCGAATCGACGTTTGCCCTGCCAGTCTATCGATGGCGTGATCAATCCGAGATTTTCTCTGGCATTAACGAATGGTGGAAACGCAGCGCCGAAGAAGGCAAGTGCTGCTTGCTTTACGGATATGCGGTTGGCAAAAGCCAACGACTGTTGGCGGGCCTTGATCCCGCGATCGGTCCGATATTGACTCATGGTGCGGTAGAAAAAGGTGTCGCCGCATACCGTGCGTCCGGGGTGCCGCTGCCGGAAACCACGTATGTCGGCGAACTCGATCGTAAACATGACTTTGCCGGTTCGATGGTTGTCGCGGTACCAAGTGCTCATGGGACACCTTGGATGCGGCGGTTCGGTCGGGTCACGACCGCGATGGCGAGCGGTTGGATGATGATCCGCGGGACTCGTCGGCGACGAGCTGCCGATCGTGGCTTTGTACTCAGTGACCACGTCGACTGGGCCACCACGTTACAAGCGATCGAACTCTGCGACCCCCAGCAGGTCTGGGTACACCACGGCTACTCGGCAATTCTCGCACGATACCTGCGTTCGATCGGTCGTGATGCCGTCGCCCTCGATCGCACCGGCCCCCGTGAAGAAGCGAACGATGATGAAGCAAATGGCGAATCGACGGTCGAGAGCGGTCCGGTTACAGCCGCAGATGATTCCCCCACTGCAACCGAGGGTAATCGATGAAGCGGTTTGCGGAAATGTATTGGCGATTGGATTCGACGACGAAGACAAATGAAAAAGTCGCCGCGATGGTCACCTATTTCAGTAGCGCCCCGGCATCCGATGCCGCCTGGGCGATCTATGTACTGGCCGGGCGCAAACTTCGACAGCTCGTCCCGAACAAGTTGCTAAGACAATGGGCAGCCGAAGTCGCCAATATCCCTGCTTGGCTATTCGAAGAATCGTATTCATCGGTTGGCGACTTGGCAGAAACGATCACCTTGATTGTCCCGCCAGGCTCCCACAATCATGATGGATCGCTGGTCGATTGGATCGAGGATCGACTACTGCCGCTGCGGAAACTGCAACCAGAACAACAGCGTGAAAAGATTCTGGAAATCTGGGAACAGACCGATCCCGAGATACGATTTGTCGTCATGAAGGTCATCACCGGCGGCTTGCGAGTCGGCGTCAGCAAACGGTTGGTTACGCGGGCAATCGCCCAAGCAACACAGATTGATGTCGAAACGATTGCTCATCGGTTGATGGGAAACTGGGAACCGAACGCATCGTTCTTCCGATCGCTGATCGATCCGAACGACGGCGATACCAAGGTCAGCCGGCCGTACCCGTTTTGTTTGGCACATCCGATCGAGCAAGCGACGTCACCCGACCGTGAGGGTGGCCCACGACAAGCAGCCGAGATCGCCGGCTCGATCGGATCGGCAGATGCCTTTGCCGCTGAATGGAAATGGGATGGCATCCGTGGCCAAGTCATCCGCCGCGAAGGCCAAACGTTTCTCTGGTCACGTGGCGAAGAACTGATGGAAAACCGTTGGCCGGAGATCGAAACCGCCGCCACGAACCTGCCCGACGGGACGGTACTTGATGGTGAGATCTTGGGCACCGAAATCGATGACGAAGGCCGTATTCAAGGCGTCTTGCCGTTCGCCCAACTACAACGCCGTATCGGTAGAAAGCAAGTCGGCAAAAAATTACTTAGCGAAGTCCCGGTCGTTTTTTATGCGTTTGATTTATTGGAACGCGACGGGATTGACCTGCGGCAACAATCCTTTCGCGAAAGACGAAGCCAATTGGAACAAGTCATCGGCCTTGCGAATCATCCCAATCTTTGTGTGACCGAATTGATCGAAGCTACGGATTGGTTCGACCGAGCTAAGTTACGCGAAACCAGTCGACAACGGCAAAGCGAAGGGTTGATGTTGAAACGCTGGGACAGTGTTTACGATGTCGGTCGAGTTCGCGGGACATGGTGGAAATGGAAAGTCCAGCCCTACACGATCGATGCCGTGTTGATTTATGCGCAACGTGGCCATGGAAAGCGAGCAAGCCTTTATACCGATTACACATTCGCGCTTTGGGACGAAGGCAATCTCGTCCCCGTCGCCAAAGCGTACAGCGGGCTGGACGACCGGGAGATTCGACAAGTCGACCGCTTCGTTCGACAAAACACCAACGAATCCTTCGGCCCTGTTCGTAGTGTCACACCGGAATTAGTTTTCGAAATCGCCTTCGAAGGACTGAGTCGCAGCACACGACACAAAAGCGGCGTCGCGACCCGATTTCCACGTATCCTACGTTGGCGTCACGACAAACGCCCCAACGACGCGAACCAGTTGAGCGAACTTAAGGCGTTGCTGCCCAATGAGTGAGTCTGATCGATCGACACGCGGCGACGATCGTATTAATCCGCGGCAGATCGTTGATGCGTTTTTCTCAGAAACCGGTTGGAAACCATTTCGGTTTCAAATCAGCGCATGGAACGCGTACGATCGCGGTCAAAGCGGCTTGATTCATTCGGCGACCGGAACCGGAAAGACACTCGCCGTTTGGATGGCGCCGATTCTTTCTTGGTTAAAACAAAACCGAGATCGTTCACGGTGGAATCCCAAACGTCCGCCGGCCCTACGCACGATTTGGCTCACCCCGCTGCGCGCACTCGCCGGAGACACCGAAGCGGCCTTGCGTCAGCCACTTGAATCGATCGGATTACCGTGGACTCTCGATAGCCGTACCGGTGACACGAAAGCAAGCGTGAAAGCGAGGCTGCTTAAGAAGCTTCCAACCGCCTTAGTCACAACGCCGGAAAGCCTGTCGTTGATGCTGACTCACGAAAAGTTGCTTGAACAACTTGCGACCACGGAAGCAGTGATCGTCGACGAATGGCATGAACTACTTGGCACCAAACGCGGAATTCAAACCGAACTGGCACTCACGCGGCTGCGACGGCTTTGCCCGAATCTGCGAACCTGGGGGTTAAGTGCGACGTTGGGTAACCTGGATGACGCGATTGCCGCGCTGGTCGGCCAGTCCCCGAGCGCCCCCGCGAAAATCATCGAGGGCTATCGCAAAAAGAAACTGAAACTTCGGTCGGTGATCCCCAAGCACATTGAACGTTTCCCTTGGTCCGGTCACATCGGGACCAAAATGATTCCGCAAGTTGCCGAGGAACTTGAACGTATCGAATCGGCACTCGTGTTCGCCAATACACGTAGTCAAACTGAGATCTGGTACCAGCATCTGCTCGCCAAACGCCCTGACTGGGCCGGGCAGATCGCATTGCATCACGGTTCATTGGACGCATCGGTTCGCCGCTGGGTCGAATCGGAATTGAAAGAAGGACGCCTGAAAGCAGTCGTCTGCACCAGCAGTCTCGACCTCGGTGTGGACTTCACCGCAGTCGATCTCGTCGTTCAAATCGGTAGTCCCAAAGGGGCGGCGCGTCTTCTGCAACGCGCCGGCCGTAGCGGCCATCGGCCAGATGCGGTCAGTCACATGGCTTTTGTCCCAACCCACGCGATCGAATTAATTGAATTGGCCGCGGCAAAGGACGCGATTGAGCGGCGTGAATTGGAATCGAAGCTCTTCCATCACAAACCTCTTGATGTGCTCGCCCAACACTTGGTGACGATCGCGATCGGCGGTGGTTTCACAGCGGCGTCGATGCTGGACGAAGTCCGAGATTGCTTCGCATACCGAGACTTGACCGATCAAGAATGGACTTGGGTGCTGGATTTCGTTGTCCGCGGCGGCCAGTCCCTTGATCGCTACCCAGAGTTCAAACGGGTCCGTATCGAGAACGATCGCTACACGGTTCAGGACAAGCGGACGATTCGGATGCATCGCATGGGGATCGGAACAATCGTCAGCGATGCCGCAATGAAAGTGAAGTATCTCAAAGGCACGACGCTGGGGACCGCCGAAGAACACTTTTTGGCAAAGCTGAACCCCGGCGATCGATTTCTGTTTGCCGGTCGACTGGTCAGCCTCGTACGAATCCAAGACAACGCGGCCTATGTCAAACGTGCAAACGGAACTCCAGACACGGTTCCGCGATGGATGGGCGGCCGTATGCCACTATCGACAGAATTGAGCGACGCGTTGCGACGCAAACTGGAGGAAGCAGCCGAAGGGCGATTGGTCGGCCCCGAGATGAAAGCCTTGGATGGATTGTTCGAAATCCAAAAACGATGGAGTGTCCTACCGGCCCGCAACGAATTCTTGGTCGAAAAAATCAAGACGCGGACGGGTTATCAAGTCTTTCTATTTCCATTCGAAGGTCGTCTCGTTCATGAAGGACTCGCTGCGGTCTTGGCCTATCGAATCAGCAAGCACCAAGCACTATCGCTCTCGATGGCCTGCAACGACTATGGAATTGTCTTGCAGTCACCGAGTGAACTACCAATCGAATCGGCGCTGGCAACAAACTTGCTCTCGCCCAACGGTCTTGAAGAAGACATCATCGCCAGCATGAACTCGACCGAAATGGCGAAACGGCAATTCCGCGAAATCGCACGAGTCGCTGGATTAGTTCACGCGGGCTTTCCAGGCCAGAACAAGAGCAACAAGAACTTGCAGGCGAGCAGCAATCTATTTTTCGATGTCTTCGAAAAGTATGACCCGGAAAATCTGCTGCTCGTTCAGGCCCGTCGTGAAGTCCTGCAATTTCAGCTAGAGGCGGGACGCATGAAGGCAGCCTTGGAACGCATCGAATCGTGTCGTTTGCTTCTCACAGAACCTCCCAAAGTAACACCCCTGGCATTTCCTTTGTTGGTCGACAAACTTCGCGAGCGGGTCAGCAGTGAAACGCTGGCCGATCGAATCGCTCGACTACAAGCAAGCTTAGAGAAAGCGGCGGGGTAGCGACCGAATGACTGTTGAAACCGCCCTTGTTAAAAAGGCAAATCAATCGATCGACAGGGCGCATAAAAAAACCCCGTTGGTGGGTCAGAACATTGACGTCACCAACGGGGTGTCTGGGTCGCTCGGATCACACCGAGCCAGCGTCGTCGTCTATTCGCGAGGACGAATCGCTCCGGTCAAACCGGTGTAATCGACGCGGTCGGTGGTATGCCACAAGGGTTGACCACGTTCGACACGTTGACGCAAGATTTCAATCTTTTCGGGACTGCCCGCGGGAGCGTCGGTGGGGTTGAAGTTGTCGTCTTCGTTCGGAACGAAATCTTCGTCATGCCCGTAACGCAGGATTGCTTCGAAAACGTTCTTGCAACGGCTCATTTCTTTCATCGGTTCTAATTCTACCTCTGTGTGTGCCACGACCGAGCTCTATCGGTACCAAAGTGGCGTATCGCATTCGCTTTCATCTTGGAAAGCAGTGATTGGGTTGGATCCAAGTTGTGCGGAATAGATTCACGTCTCGCTAAGTCAATGAAGACGTCGTCGCGACAACTGATGACGAGGGATTATTGACGTCGAATTTCGTGAGTCAAGAAAAATTGTGGGTGGCTTGATTCCCGTCACATTGCCAACGGCGAGTTGAACCCGACAATCTCGTTGCCAAGGAGCCGCTGCATTCTCGAGCCGAACACCGTCGGAAATCGGCAACTTCGCCGCGACTTCATCTGTCAAGGGGGCGAATCTTAACACTGGCACCCAGAATCGGTGAATCATAACGCCTCCACTTGGTCAAGCGGGGGTAGGGTGGCACAGTCCATTTCGGCCCCCCAGCCCCTTTCAATTTCCGGGGCAATCACTAGGTTTCATGGGCAAGATGTGGCGGGATTTTTTTTGATATTTTTTTAAAATCCGCCTCGGTTTAGTTCGGTCATTTCGTCATTTTGGGCGGGTCATGTGGGTTCAGAAAACTTTAACACTTCCTTCGCATCGCCGCGGCTTCCATCTGATCACTGCTGCAGTGGTCCGGGCAATCCCGGAAATCGAGTCCATCAAGACCGGTTTGCTGCACGTATTTATCCAGCACACGAGTGCTTCGTTGACCATTAACGAAAACGCAGACCCTGACGTTCGCGTTGACTTTGAGACGGCGATGAACCACGCGGTGCCCGAATCGCTGCCCTATGTCCATACATTGGAAGGCCCTGACGATATGCCTGCCCATGTCAAAGCAAGCATGATGGGCGCCAGCGTTCAGATCCCTGTCAGCAACGGCGAATTGATGCTGGGGACATGGCAGGGAATCTATCTTTGCGAGCACCGTGACCATGCGAGTTCACGCCGCATTGTGGTTACTTTAACGGGCGAGTGAACCTGAGGTTCGAGCGCTCCACCTGCACAGCGACTCCGCTGATGCGACCGATCGAACGGTTTCGGCCGACGAGAATGACGAAATGGTGCCAGTGAAATGGAAATCGATCAGCTCCGATATTTTTTGAAACTGGCCGAGAACCGCAACTTCACGCGGGCGGCTGAGGAGTTGCTGATTTCGCAACCTGCCCTCAGCCGGTCGATCCAGCGACTCGAAGAAGAACTCGGTGTCCCGCTGGTCGTTCGCAAAAGCAAGGCGTTGGACCTGACCGATGCCGGCTTGCTCATGAAGTCACGAGCCGAACAGATCATGGCGATCATCGATGACACCAAAGCTCGGATTACCGACGATGGAGAATCGGGGCGCATTCGGCTCGGCGCGATCCCGACCATCGCGCCGTACTTCCTGCCGCCATTCTTGAAGCGGTTTGCCAAGGACTTCCCCAAAGCCAAAGTCGAATTGCACGAAGACACGACGCAGAACCTGCTGGCGGGGTGCTCACAAGGCGAGATCGATTTGTTGATCCTGGCGCTCCCCGTGGTCGGCAAGCATCTAGCCGTTGAAACGTTATTCACTGAAGAACTGCTGTTGGTTTTGGCCGAGAATCATCCATTGCTAGAGAAAAAGCAGATTCGCGCCACAGACATCGAAACGCTTCCTTTCGTGGTGCTTAACGAAGCACACTGTCTGTCCGATACGATTTCGACGTACTGTCGTGGTCGCTCGTTCCAGCCGGTCACGGTCGGCCGAACCAATCAACTTTCGATGGTGCAGGAACTCGTCGCCCTGTCAGAAAGTGTGTCCTTCGTCCCCGAGATGGCAGCCAAGCTCGATCGCGCCGAGTCACGTGTTTATCGATCGATCTCGGGATCAAAACCGACACGAACGATCGCGATGATCTGGGACCCCTATCGGTTTCAAAGTCGACTGATCCAAACGATGCGGGAAAAGCTAAAAGCCGAAGTGCTCAAGCGTTAACGTGTCGAATTGATTGCAATTCCATCGCCTTTCCGTTGCGGGCGAACGAAGTAAAACTTCGCCCCCCAAAGGACGAGCTGATCGTGAAGTCGTGTTTCGCAATTGACGAACTTCGGCAGCCTTCAATAATCCGACGAACAGCCTTTTGACGGATCGACGACCGAGAAGACCACATTCCCGGTAGGGCATTTGCAGGCGATCCGTGACCGCATCTTTATCAGGGGAGCCATCAGCGATGCAAGAATCTTGCGATGCACAACGAGACGTGGTCCTAACCGAAGATTTGATTGATGAGATCAATCTTCACAAGTACTACTTAAGCGAGCGCGCCGGCTACGATGTCGGCTGGGACCACGCGGTCGATGACTGGAAACAGATGCGGGCGAACGAAGCACAGGCGAACGTTCAATTGCAAACCGAAGTGGAACGGTCCGAAAAGCCGAAGAATCGCATTGGCGGTTTCTTCAAGCGACTGCTTTCAAAAGCGGCTATGATGTAAAGGCAATCGATCAGCCGAGGGACGTCGCCTTTAGTTATTGCGCCCCTAGTTATTGCGGCAAGACGTTATCGCAGTGCAACCGTGGCTAACGCGGCTCGGCTAATCTAAAATCAAGCTGAAACACTGCACAAGCAGTTCGAATTCGGCGATTTGACGGTGATCAGGGTTCCCATCGCGTTATGTTCCAATTGACTGCTGCTTCGTCATATTCACTTGGAACAAAGCTTTAAACGTTGACCACCTGTCATTGTGAGTTCGGACTTTCATCTTATCGAAATCGGCGTGATCGTCGCCGGAAAACTTGACGCCATTGACGCACGCTCGACCAAGCTCGCAGTCGAGCAGACCGATGCGCGATTGAGTGAGTTGTTTGCTGGGTTCAAATTTGATTTCTTTGAGATCAAGCGTCCCGAAATGACGGCCTCGGTCAGCGAGGGATCCGGACGTGTCGAACCGAGTTTGTTGTTGCAGCAAGCGGTCGAGGAACGCGATGCGAAGCATTGGGACTTCGCGTTTGTCTTGACCAGTGCCGAGTTAACCGGCAACTACTCGCCGTATTGCTTCGCCGCACTCAGTCGTCCGCTCGATGCGGCGGTGATCTCCCTTTCGCTCATCGATCCGCAGGCCCTGGGTGTCGATGTCGATCATACCGAGCGAGTCGTGCGGATCGCGCGCAGGTTAAGTCGCTTGATGTTGCATGCCCTTGGCCATTTGACGGGACTACCGAAATCCGATCACCCCAACGATCTGCTCTATCATCCTCCGTCTGCGGCCGCGCTTGACATGATGGCGGGGATCGACGAGGAATTTTTGGGACGCCAGCGTTCGGCGCTCCTTGAGATTGCCGATCAGCGTTTGGAGGAAGGCGTCGGTCGTCGCATGGGAGGCCTGCTGTTCGGCGTGCGTGCGGCATGGATCAATCGTCGCGAGATCTTTCAGGCGATCCGGGCGGCTCGACCTTGGCAATTCCCACAACGCCTGAGCCGATTGACGATCGCATCGTTTTCGACTCTCGCCATTTTGCTAATGACGGCCGAGGCTTGGGATCTGGCGCTCGCGCAGAGTTTTGAACGCGTCGTGCTGCTATTCTTCTTCACGCTTTTGCTGACAACCATCTATGTCGTCATTCGCCAGCAGCTTTTGGTGCGCCGTCGCCACCGCCGCAGCGAACAATCGGTGGTCACCTCAGCTTCTGCGTTTTGCATCGTGTTGACGGGCATGGCGACGACATGGGCGACCCTGTTTTTCTTTGGCAGTTTGGTCGGCTTGCTGCTGTTCCCGGGGGATCTTGTCGCCCACTGGGCAAGCTCGACGGTCAACAGCGCCCGGCAGCTGTCGTGGTGGGACTGGCCTCAAATGGCGATGTTTGCCGCTTCGTTGGGATTGCTGATCGGTGCGTTGGGGGCGAGTTTTGAATCACAGCACTATTTTCGCCACATCATCTTTGTCGACGAAGAGATTTAACTTTGATCATAATGGCGGCTCGACGCGGCCGCGATCACAGCACAGACTGCTCGCTCACCGACTCAAGCGGGTAAACGTGTGATCCCGGGCCAGCCATTGTTTTGCGTGGAGCATGAACGTTCGACCGTCCCATCTGAATCGATCTGCCGACGCACCGTTTACGAAGATTCGTCGCGGTGCGGCTGCACTATTGGCGATTGTCATGTTTGCGGTACTCGGCTTTCGCTACCTCGCCCACTACGATTGGATCGAATCGTTATGGATGGTGGTGATCACGATCTCAACGGTCGGCTATGGTGAACACAGCACCCTGAGTACGGCATCGCAGCTACTTTCGATCATGGTGATCTTACTCGGGACCACCGCCGGGGCTTACACCTTTACCGGCCTGATCCAACTCACGCTACAAGGCGAATTGGACCGTGCCTTTGGACTTCGACGTATGGAACGAGAAATTTCGCGACTGAAAAACCACACGATCATTTGTGGATTTGGCAAGAGTGGTCCGATCCTCGCCGAAGACCTTTCTCGATCGAATTGTGGCTTCGTGATTCTTGAAATCGATCACACCAACTACCAACAAGCGATCGAGATGGGCTATCTGGCGATCAACGCCGACGCGACCGATGAGGAAGCCTTGAAGGAGGCAAACATCACCGAAGCGGGGGCGATCGTGGTCGCGTTACCGAGTGATGCCGAGAACGTCTTTATCACCCTCTCGGCTCGCAATCTTTGCCCTTCGATCCGGATCGTAGCGCTCGCCGATCAAGAGAGCACCTCACGGAAACTGCGACAGGCGGGCGCCAATGAGGTCGTCCTCGGTCATCAAATGGTCGCCGAATACTTGTCTCGTCTGGTGACCCGCCCGATCGCCGCACAGTTTTTCTCTTCACTGACACAGCCCGAATTCCAGGACCTGATGTTGGATGAGTTGGCGATTCCAGACGGCAGTGACCTCGATCGACGCTCGATCGCCGAACTTCGAATCCGCGACAAACATCAATTGCTAGTCGTTGCGGTGAAAACAAAGGAAGACACGCTAGACTTCAATCCGTCCGGGGATCGTGTCTTTCAATCCGGAGAAACGGTGCTAGTGATGGGGAAATTGAAAGACGTGCATCGGTTTCAACAGTCTCACAACCTGATCGAAACGATTAGCTAACACAGTCCCGACAGGAAGTCGCCCCCCATCAATCAAGCGACGGGACTTAGCCTGGGAAAGCACGCGACAATCGTCACGCGACTCATCGTGGAATCGAATTGTAATGCAGCACTGGGTGCCTCGTCCGCAGACGCCTATCTGTATCGACCACGAAGCTCTCGATAAAGCTCGTTCGCTGGTTTGCTGCGTTTGAGTCGTTGCCGCACGTCGGTCTCGTCGCTGCGAAACTTGGATTCGAGCGCATGCCCGACTCGCTTTAGCAAGCGGCGTGGATCAACCGGTTTGGTCAAGACTTCGCGGGCGCCTAGATCGATCGCTCGACGATGAATCTCGGGTGACTCGTTACCTGTGACGACGATGATCGGCACGTTTTTAAGAATCGGATCTTCCTGTGCGATCTGTAGCAGATAATTTCCGCTAACGTCCGGCATTGAGATATCGACGAGAACAAGGTCAGGACTTTCCTGCTTCATCCGTCCCGCCGCATCGATTGAATCACAGATACCGACCACGTTCCAGTATCCGGCTACATTCAGGTGCGCCGTGATTACATCGATCACGATTTGCTCGTCGTCAATGACGAGAATCTTGCTGTTGGTGATGTTTTTGTCACTATCAAACATGAAAAGGCTCCGGTCGTCCTGACTTTCGCTAGAGAGAGTGTGACTCAGAGTTAAGTGGACTGTCGATGCGGTGCACCTTGCATCGAAGTGTGTCAGCGGTTGGCATCATCAGCAAAGGCTACATCAGAAAAGTCAGCCGTCCTTTCGAAATAGACGGGGGAGTTCCCTCACCTTGGATCTTTATGGACAACGTCGCAAGTCAAAAGGGGGGCACACACGATGGTTCCGTAAGCCTCGACAAAACTTGACCTAGGGAACCGATGCAGGCAGCCGACGGAGCGATTCGGATATGAAAGTTGGAATGAAAGTGCGTTCAATAGGGATCGGTCTAGCACTGACCGGCCTGATTGGCACGTCGAATCTGTGCGCCGACGGCACGATTCGCGACGGCGTGGGCGCACGCAGTATTGGTCGTGGCGGAACGAACATCGCACATCATGACAACGCGCATGTCATGTTGGACAACCCATCCGGTCTTGCGCGACTCGAAGGTGAACATCTTTTTGAAATCGGTGGACACCTCTTGCTAACGGACTTGGAATATTGGGACGCCGATAACCCACGAACGGGAGATACGGACAACCCATTTCCGATCGGTGAAGTTGCGATCGCTAAACGGCTCAGCGATGACGTCGTCGTCGGCCTAGGGATGTTCTCGCATGCCGGCTTTGCCGCCGAATATACGATGAACGGGCCATCCCCCTTTTCAGGTCCACGGCACTACAAGTCGATCGGCGCCCTCGCGCGTCTCTTGCCAACGCTGTCACTACGACTCACCGATCGATTGTCAGCCGGTGCGGCCGTAGGAGCCTCGGTCGGACACATCGAATTCGAAGGCCCCTATACCCTACAAGGACCGAACGCGCTTGCCGGGACACCTACTTTGGTCGACGCCCAAGGCACCGGGGTCGCACCCCACTGGTCGGTCGGTTTGCAATATGAATTGACCGAAGCGACAACGATCGGAATTTCCTATATCGCGGAAACCGAAATGTCTCTTAACGGCACCACCGTGACGACGGTACCGCTCGCCGGGACCGCCCGGTACGACTCGGTCATCGAAAAGTCATGGCCGAAAATGCTGGGGATCGGGATCGCCCATCGTACCGCCGCGGATCGGACGTTTTCGATGGATGCGATTTGGTTAGATTGGTCCGGCTCGTATCAACAGATTGATCTCAACCTCAAAACGCCTGACAACCCAACGTTCCAAGTTTTGGCTCCCACGCTGGTCGAATCGATTCCGCTGAGTTGGCGCGATACCGTGTCATTGCGATTCGGAGTTGAACAGCCGCTTGCCAACGACAATGTTTTCCGCGTCGGTTACGCCTATCACCGCAATCCGATTCCCTCGGCCACGTTAACTCCATTCATTCAAACGACGGTGGAACATTCGTTGTGCTTTGGCTACGGATGGAATTGGGGCGGATGCGAGATGGATTTTGCCTACCAGTGGATGTTCGGTCCGGATCAATACGTCGGAACGAGTGATTTCACGGGTGGTGACTTTGACCAAAGTGGGACCTTCGCTGCGGCTCACCAGTTTTCTCTTAGCCTACGTCGGCGCCGTTGATTCATCCCTGAACCATCGGCCATCCGAGCAAGCTCAATCGCGAAGCGGCGACAGATGTTGTTTCCACCTGCCATCGCTTCGCGACTCTGACCCTTTCGCGACGATAACCCCGGACTAACGTCCGAGGCTATCGTCTGCCGTCACTTCGTGACTAAAAAATTCTGATCGTTGAATCGCGAAGCGATGGTATGCAATAGCCCCGGATGCAAATCCGGGGTTCAAGGCAGTTCGTCGTATTGCAATCGCGAAGCGATGACAGGTGCTCTTACCGCCTGCCTTCGCTTCGCAAATGGGGGAACGATGATATGGAAGCCCTGGTTGTCACGCCCCGCCTAAACACGATCTGATATACTGGCGCACGTTGGGAGGGGCACTCCAACCGATGGTTTAATCAGCCATGGCGTCTCATCACGGAATTCTTGTTCACGTCGTTTTCTCAACGAAATATCGCCGTCCTGTTTTGCTGGACGATTGGCGAGACGACTTGTTCGCCTATATGGGCGGCACAATCAGAGAACACAAGGCGGTGCTGCTGAAATCGGGCGGCGTCGAGGACCATGTACATTTGCTAATAAAATTTCACCCTCAGTTTGCAATCTCGTCGACTATTCAGATGCTTAAGGCTAACTCGTCTAAATGGGTAAACGAGCAACAGAAAACAAGATTCAAATTTCAATGGCAAACAGGATATGGTGCGTTTACTGTCAGCCAATCGATGGCTGATGTGGTCAAAGAATATATCTCGAAGCAGCGCGAGCACCATCAAAGACTTTCGTTTCAACAAGAGTATCTGGCGATTCTGCGAAAGCATCAAATTGACTTTGACCCCAAGTATGTATTCGAACAGGAGTTGGCATCCTGAAGTCAACAGCTGTGCTCTTTAAAACTGAAAAAGCAGCGCAGAATGAATGTGTCTCAATCGCGAAGCGGCGACAGATGTTGTTACCACCTGCCGTCGCTTCGCGACTCTGACCCTTTCGCGACGATAACCCCGGACTGACGTCCGAGGCTATCGTCTGCCGTCACTTCGTGACTAAAAAATTCTGATCGTTGAATCGCGAAGCGATGGTATGCAATAGCCCCGGATGCAAATCCGGGGTTCAGGACAGGTCGTCGTATTGCAATCGCGAAGCGATGACAGGTGCTCTTACCGCCTGCCTTCGCTTCGCGACTCTCACCCTTTCGCGACGATACCCCCGGACTGACGTCCGAGGCTATCGCCTGCCGTCACTTCGTGACTAAAAAATTCTGACCGTTGAATCGCGAAGCGATGGTATGCAATAGCCCCGGATGCAAATCCGTTGTTCAGAGCAGGTCGTCGTATTGCAATCGCGAAGCGATGACAGGTGCTCTTACCGCCTGCCATCGCTTCGCGACTCTCACCCTTTCGCGACGATACCCCCGGACTGACGTCCGAGGCTATCGCCTGCCGTCTTCCTGCTCGATCGGGGGGCACACGGTGCGATCACTTGGCGGCTGAGCATTGCGCGCTGCCGTCGCCCTGCGACTGCCTGCAGGCGAATTGATCCGTCGAGAGGGGAGTGATTTTTGAGACCGATTCGTCACGGGGAATGTCTCATTCTTGATATCGGCGCTGTTCCAGTCTCCAACCTGTCCACACACGTGTAACAATGGACTGGGCGTGCAAGGCTTGCTCGCTTGTTTTCTCCAAACCGAAGGCGAATCCTTGCACCTGACGAGACATGGGGGACATTTTGGACCAAAATGGATGTCCTGCCCGCCTGACTCATCTGATCGACCACGTCTCAGATTCTTCCGAATGAATAGCACTCCCATTGTGACTCATGCGTTGATGGCCGCGACCGTCGCCGTCGGTCTGGTTACCGGTGTTTCCGCCGATGACGCCTTGTCCTTTAATCGTGATGTCCGACCAATTCTGTCGGATTACTGCTACGCCTGTCACGGTCCGGACGAGAATCATCGCGAAGCCGATTTACGTCTCGATGATCGCGCCGCGGCCATTGATTACGGCGCGATCGTTCCCGGTGAGGCTGATTCGAGCTTGATGATCGAACGCATCCTTTCGAATGATCTTGATCTGGTGATGCCGCCGCCGGCAGGTGGCAAAAAACTTTCGCAGGAAGAACGTGAGGTTTTGACCCGCTGGATCGGTCAAGGTGCCGAGTACGAACAGCACTGGGCATACACTCCGGTGCCAGAAATCGTTGAAGTCCCGAATGCAGGTGATGGCTGGGCGATCAATCCGATCGACAACCATGTCGCTGCGATCCATCAACAACGAGGCCTCACTCATAGCGCCCCGGTAGACCGGGCGACTTGGTTGCGTCGAGTCACGTTCGATCTGACCGGACTTCCGCCGACAATCGAAGAATTAGACGCGTTCATCGCTGACCAATCCGAGAACGCCTATGAATCGGTCGTCGACCGACTACTGAATTCTCCGGCTTATGGCGAACGGATGGCCAACCTTTGGCTGGACGTCGCCCGTTATGCGGACACCTTTGGGTACCAAAATGATATGCCGATGGAGATTTGGCCATGGCGTGATTGGGTGATCGACGCATTCAATCAGAACATGCCGTATGACCAGTTCTTGACCGAGCAGATCGCCGGAGACCGACTGCCCAACGCAACCGCCGATCAGCGTTTAGCGACGGCGTTCAACCGATTGCATCGCCTAACGAACGAAGGTGGCAGTGTCCCCGAAGAGTTCCGACTGACCGGGATCTCTGACCGAACGACAACGGCAGGGACCGCTTTCTTGGCGTTAACGTTTGAATGCAGTCGCTGCCATGACCATAAGTTTGATCCGATCAAACAACGAGACTTTTATCGGCTGTCGGCGTTCTTTTCTGACATCGATGAATTCGGATTGTATTCGCACTTCACCCGGGCTCAACCATCACCAACGATGCTGTTGTACGGTGAGGGACAGAAGGAACAACATCGCGAAGCGATCGAGGCAATCCAGGCAGCCGAGTCCAAATACAAGAAATCAGTCGAGACGGCACGCCGAAGATTGTCGAAAGCCTCCGAGACGTTGATTCAACAGCTTCCCGAAGTCCGTCCCCCAATCGCGACTTTGCCACTCGAAGGTGATGCCGACGGTGTCGTCGGCAAGGCGACGCGCTGTGACGGGGATAAGGAGATCGTATGCGAGGATGCCCCAGAATTCGGCCGCACCAGTCCGTTTTCATATTCGATTTGGGTTCGACCGGCGACCAAAAAACCACGGATGTTGGTGATGCATCAATCCGTCGCCGCCGAAGATGCCGCGTTTCGCGGACTTCAGTTGACGATCGACAACGGGCACCCCCAGTTTTCGATGATTCACTTCTGGCCCGGCAATGCGATCCGCGTCGAAAGCAAGTTGGCGATTGAAACAGACCAGTGGACGCACCTTGCGGTGACGCACGATGGAAGCAGCCGAGCCGATGGATTGACTTTGTTTGTCGATGGCCGGGCGGTCGAGGTCGAAATTCAGCGTGATCGATTGACTCGCGACATTCGGCATCGAAGTGAATGGGGCGATTCTAAAGTCGGCGGCGTTCACCTCGCCTTAGGCGCACGATTTCGCGATGTCGGCTTTCGTGATGGACTCGTCGATGACTTGAAAGTGTTCGATCTGCAATTGTCGGCCGCAGAGATCGCTGCGCTTTATCACTCCGTCAATCCGGACGACGAACAAGTCATTCCGATCGAACAAGCGATTGAACATCATCTGTTGGTTGCCGACGAAGATGTCCGGCAAGCCCAGCGAGCACTTCAACAAGCACGTGATCATGAAAACGAATTGGTGGCCAAGATTCGCAACATCATGGTAATGAAACATTACGAACAAGCCCCCGCGACCCATATTCTCGATCGTGGTGAATACACCGCCAAAGCCGATGTCGTTGACGCCGGGGTTCCCGAGTTCCTGAGCCACGTTCCGGCCGAAGGTTCCGGGCGCTTGGCGTTGGCGAAATGGATGACGGCTCCGGAGAATCCGCTGACCTCACGAGTGATCGCCAATCGCCTGTGGCATACGTTCTTCGGACGCGGCATTGTCGTGACATTAGAAGACTTCGGCGCCCAAGGGTCACCGCCATCGCATCCTGAATTGCTCGATCACTTGGCACGAACACTGATGGATGATCAGTGGAACTTGCAAACACTCTGCCGACAAATGGTGCTGTCCGCGACTTATCGACAATCGTCGATCGCGAGCAAAGAGCAGTTCGCGCGTGACCCTCAAAATATCTGGCTCACCCGTGGACCGAAGCATCGTTTGTCTGCCGAACAATTGCGTGACGCCGTCCTACATGCGAGCGGTTTGTTGGTCCAAAAAATCGGCGGCCCAAGTGTGATGCCGTATCAGCCGGCCGGATTATGGAAAGAATCGGGAACCGGAAAAAGTTATCAGCAATCGACCGGCGATGGGTTGTATCGACGCAGTCTTTACACGTTTTGGAAACGCACCGCGCCGCCGCCTTCGATGCTGACGTTCGATGCGACCAGCCGCGAAACTTGCACCGCCCGACGTGAACTGACGACGACACCGCTTCAAGCGCTGGTATTTCTTAATGACACGCAATATGTCGAAGCGTCGCGAGTGCTGGCGCAGCGGTTGATCGAATCCCATCCCGAATCATTCCAAGCACGTTGGGATGAACTGTTTCGACGGTTGATCGCACGGCAGCCGACCGAGCGAGAACGAGCTATCATCGATCAACTCTATGAAGAGCAGCTTGAGTATTTTCGGTCAGCACCCGAAGAGGCCGAACGGCTACTTGGCGTCGGAGCGACGGCGGTCAACGAGTCACTTGATGCCGCCGATTCGGCGGCAACTGCGATTGTCGTGCAGACGATTATCTCCTACGACGAAACCATTATGCTTCGTTGATTTCACCCCATCGCTACTGAACTCCTATCGCAATTAATATGCAAATCAACGCCCCTCACCACCGTCGTCATTGGCTTCAGCGATTCGGCATGGGGTTTGGCGGTTTGGCCGCGATGCACTTGATGCAGCGTGAATCGGTGATCGCATCTCCGTCGCATTCCGCCGGCCAGCCAACCCATGGCGTCCTTAATCCGACACACCATGCCCCCAAGGCAAAGCGTGTGATCTATCTCTTTCAAGCCGGCGGTCCATCACAGCTTGAGACTTGGGATTACAAACCGCTACTGAATGAAAAGCAGGGCGAGCCGCTTCCCGAATCGGTACGCAATGGTCAGCGACTAACGGGGATGTCGGGAAACCAATCCGTTCTGCCGTTGGCCGGCTCGATCTACAAGTTCGATCAGCACGGCGAAAATGGCACCTGGGTTTCCGAGCTGATGCCTCATATGGCAAAGCAAGTCGATCGGATTGCCGTCGTGCGATCGATGACGACCGAGGCGATCAATCATGACCCCGCGATTACGTTTTTACAAACCGGCAATCAAATCTCCGGTCGCCCCAGTATTGGATCGTGGTTGCACTACGGACTCGGTAGCGAAAGCGAGAACTTGCCTGCCTTTGTCGTACTGATCACGAAAGGTAAAGGTGGTCAGCCGCTGTATTCGCGTTTGTGGGGATCAGGATTCTTGCCGGCGCGTTACCAAGGCGTACAGTTCCGATCGGGGAAAGAGCCCGTCCTCTATCTCGCCAATCCGCCGGGGGTTTCGCAAGGCAGTCGCCGTCAAATGCTCGACCGACTGAAGGACCTACACGACCTAGAGCAAGAACGATTGGGAGATCCGGAATTGGCGACACGGATCAATCAATACGAAATGGCTTACCGGATGCAAAGTAGCGTTCCTGAGGTCGCCAACGTGGCCGAGGAACCGAAGCACATCCTGGATCTCTACGGGCCTGACGCGACTAAACCGGGAACATTCGCATCAAACTGCATTCTCGCCCGCCGATTGGCCGAACGGGGTGTGCGTTTCATCCAGCTTTATCACCAAGGCTGGGACCACCACGGCAACATTCCCGGTGGGATGAAGAAACAATGTCAAGAAACAGATCAACCGGCGGCAGCGCTCTTAGAAGACCTCCGGCAGCGCGGAATGCTAGAAGACACCCTCGTCATCTGGGGTGGTGAATTTGGCCGCACGAACTATTCACAAGGGACGTTAACGGCGACCAACTATGGTCGTGACCATCACCCGCGTTGCTTCAGCATGTGGATGGCCGGCGGCGGTGTACAAGGTGGCGTGGTGCATGGCGAAACCTGTCCCTACGGATACAACGTCGTCAAAGATGGTGTCCATGTTCGTGATTTCCACGCCACGTTGATGCACTTGATGGGCATCGACCACGAACGGTTCACCGCCAAGTTCCAAGGACTGGACGCAAAGCTGACCGGTGTCGAACCGGCCGAAGTCATCCAGCCCCTCTTGGCTTAGGGCGAAGGCCACGAAATCAAGTTGCCTGAAACAATCGAACACGACCAATCGGTTCGAACGACACCTTACCGATCCGGTTTCAAGCGGATCGCCAAGCAGACTTCGCATCGATTACGGGCCAGTTGGCGAATTCGAATGTCAGCCGGATTCCACGTCTGAATCCGCTTGATCCAATTGGGAATGTGCCTGGAAACTTCGTAGTTTCCCAGCTTCATGGTGAGTAGCAACCCTTCGATTTCACACACCGGATGTTTGACGATATTTTCAATCGTGACGAGTGTTTTTTCAGGCTTCACGTTCGAATCGGCGAGTAGCCAGCGAACACCACGGAACTCTTTTCGAGGCAGGTCACCGGCACGGGCGCGAAGGTGCTTGAACTTTGGGTGATCGGCAATTCGAGGATCCATGTCGGCCGGATCAATCCCGATGACCCTCATGCCAAGTTCCAACAACCGCCCGCACGCCCCGCCGGGGGCGCTGCCGACCTCGACGACCAGATCACCGGGTGCGAAGTCAAAGCCGCTCCAGGTGATCGATTCGGCGGCCTTATAGTACGCGCGGCTGATCGGTTCATATTGTGGATCGATCGGCTGAACCCCTCCGGGCCAACGTTGATGCCAATCACCGGCACGATGATGGCCGACAAACCAATCCGACGGATCAACGAGAACGATATCCAGACAACGCGCGTCGGGTTCGGCAATCCGATTGGGCGCGTCGCACCGCAGCCAATCCTTTTCCAACGTCTGATAGATCTCATCGGCGACCAAGCGGCTGACCTCGTCCTGCCCGGGTTCGAAGCCGAACTTTCCGATCGGCAATCGATCACGAGGCCAGACGTGCAACTCGTCGAACTCGATGCCGTGGGGATAGCGAGACCGCAACAATTCGATCAGTGATTGAATTTGCGTTGACGCGTCGGGACTGCGCGAATGCCCGATCGAATAGGCGGCTGTGCGGATGAACGTGCCTTCGGGCAATTCCGCCGACGGTTGGTCTTTTTTGACGGTGACAAAACCAGGTCGAGAGAAAGCGCGTCGCCACCGATCACGTTCAAGGTCGCTAACGACTTGTTTTTCGGCGCCGTTGGCACAACAAAGCATCGCAAAAGTGGATGCCTCGGCGGCACCGACAGAATCATTCGTCATTCGTTTTCGACCTGTACTTTTCGAGGCGTTCCTTGACCCCGGGAATCAATTTAGCGGCGTTTTCGTGATACAACTTTTTCAAAACATCGTCGGGCAGGTCAACGCCATAGATCGACCACATTCCTTGAGGCGGCGGAACTTTTTCGCTGTAAGGAAACGATTCATCACGCGTTTCAAAGAATCGCCAGTACAACTGGAAACGCAGTTCGGGCCAAGGCCCATCGGTGCCAAATAGCAATCGATCCTGATATCGGATCAAGAAATCGCGAGCGGTGTAAGGCTGCCGCCCCAGCTCGGCGATCCGTGATGCCGGTTCGATCCACAGATTGGGGTATCGATCGAGCCACCGTGAGACGGTTCTTAGATCTTCGCTGTTGTTGGCAACGTGAGCACCGATGAACTGTGTTTTCGGATGTCGCTCGATGACCCGATTTCGTGCATCAAGCAGTGCTTTGCGCGAAGGAAATTGGTCTCCGTAGAAACTCCAATCGGGATGACGCGAGAGTTCTTCCCAGCGTTCGTTGTAGCGATCGATCGGTTCGAAAAAGGCGGCGGGATCTGCGGTGTGGATAATCACGGGCAACCCGAGTTCACCACATTTGGCCCAAATCGGATCCCAACGCGGGTCGTCGATTTCCACGAGTGTCCCGTCTGGATTCTTGTAACCCAATCCAAATCTTTTAAATACCTTTAACCCACAGACGCCTCGCTCGGCGGCTCGCTCAAGTTCGTCTGCGGTGCGCCGTGCGAACCCCGGCTGGTGACAGGCCCAGAGGTGCGGTGCGTCATCGGGGGCGTTGCCTTGCCAGTCGACGTTGGCAAAGATTGCAAAGCGATCACGATACCGCGTCCACAAATACTCGCGATGTTCGTCGAGTTGTCGGCCGAGCTTCCCGTCCAGCGAAACACAAACAGCGATGTTATTGCGATCCATCAGCCCGACGAAATCCTCGAGAGCTTCGCGGCTGCCACGTAACCGATAGTGCATGTGAATGTGGACATCGACGACCGGCTGACTTGCCTTGGTCAATAAATGTTCTTTGACGACCAATTGTTGTTTCGGTCGAAAATCACGCAACAATAACTCTCCGCCATCGTTCGCGCTCTCTTGGGCTGCCAGCGATTGGACGCAACACCAGGAAAGGGCAATCACAGTCCCACAAAGGAAGGCCCAATCGTACCCACGGATGAACTTAACAATGCAACGAAAAAGTGGGCGAATACGAATTCGCGAAGTGGCGTTTGACGTGTTTGCGAGGACACGTTCGCGATCTGGAAGCGAGTTGAGCCGGACGCCCGCATCGCGCTTTCTCGCTACAATACGGCGGGGGTGGTCCGGAACAGGAAGCGTTGACACGGCGTCTACCAGCTTGGGATGCGAAAGGGTGGCTCAGTGACTGAAGGAGATCTAACCGAGTTTCAAACCGAAGGCGGTCGCTCGACCAGCAAAAAGCTGTCGATGCAGGCTACCGCGCCGCCCTCGGATGTCCCAGGGTATCGGCTGGAGCGTTTTTTGGGCAGCGGCGCGTTCGGCCAGGTCTGGGTCGGTCGCGATTTGAACACCGGGCGCCCCGTCGCGGTCAAGTTTTTCCTGCACCGGGGCGGCGTTAACTGGTCGCTGTTGTCGCACGAAGTGAAGAATTTGGTTCAGCTTTCCGCTGACCGACACATCGTCCAGGTCTTGGAGGTCGGCTGGGACAACGATCCGCCCTACTATGTGATGGAGCTCGTGCCGGGCGGTTCCCTGGAAGACGAATTGACCGACCGTGGGGCGTTGCCCGTTGGCGAAGCGGTGATGCTGTTTCGAAAGATCTGCATCGGGCTCAACCACAGCCACAACAAAGGGGTCCTACATTGTGACTTAAAGCCGGCCAATATCCTGTTGGGCGACGATCATGAACCTCGACTGGCCGACTTTGGACAAAGTCGACTGACCCACGATCAAACGCCGTCGTTGGGCACGCTATTTTACATGGCCCCCGAACAAGCCGACCTGGGATCCTCGCCAAGTAGCTCGTGGGACGTGTACGCCGTCGGTGCGATCATGTATCGGATGCTAACCGGGGGGCCGCCCTACCGTGACGATTCCATCGTCGAACAACTTGACACCGCGGGTTCACTTCCCAAGCGCCTGGAGCGGTACCGAGAATCGATTCGCAACGCGACCCCACCGGTGCGACACATTCAACGCGGGGGCGTCGATCGTGAACTGGCACGGATCGTCAGCCGCTGCTTGGCCCCGGAGCCGGATAGCCGCTTCGGAAACGTTCAAGAGATTCTGGATCACCTTGATAGGCGTGATGAGTCCCGGGCAAAGCGACCTCTCATGTTGCTCGGAATTCTTGGCCCGCTGTTGCTGCTGATCGTCACCAGTATCTCTGGCTTGCAAACGATCAACACGGCAAAAGAAGAGACGATGGTGGCTCTTAAAGCCGAGGCCCGTGAAAGCAATCTGCTGGCCGCTCGATTCGCCGCTCGAACCTTGGAAAGTGAGCTCGAACGATACTTTCGTTTGTGCCAAGAAGAGATCAATAGCCCCGCCTTTCGCGAACAGCTTGGCGAGACCCTCCGCGATGCCGGACTGAATCAGCGACTGCAGGACCTAGCCGATGCGGGTACAAGCTTGGAGGCACGAAAACGCACCGACGTGCGCGAAGCGTTGCTTGACAATGAGAGTCGGCAGAAGCTGGATGAGTATCTGCAAAGCCGACTTGTCGATTACATGCCCAGCGAAGATCACCCGCACCGTCCTAAGTTGGCAACCATCTTTGTCACCGACCAACGTGGGACGATCTTTTCAATCGCGTATGTCGACCCCGTCGCCAGGGCACAAAGCAGTGCGGGCCGGAACTATGCCTACCGAACCTATTTTCACGGTCAAGAAAACGACCTGCCGAAGACAACACCGATCGCCGATGTAACTCCGCTACGACAGATGCAGATGTCGGCGGCTTTTCAGTCGACGGCAACATTTCTTTGGAAAATTGCGATCAGCGCGCCAGTCAAACTGTCCGACGATCCCGATGCCCCTCCCGACGCGGTGTTTGTCGCCACGATTAACTTGGGTGACATTGAAATCCTGCAGGGAGATGAACAGAAAAACCATGTCGCTGTGCTGGTCGATGCTCGCGAAGGCCCCACCCGCGGGACATTACTTCAACATCCCTACCTGGATGAAAGGCAACGCGAAGGCAAGCTAGACATCGGCGAAGTCTACCGAGTCGACGTCGATACGATGGACGCGCTATTAACTGGCAAGG
Source organism: Roseiconus lacunae (assembly GCF_008312935.1). Lineage (NCBI taxonomy): Bacteria > Pseudomonadati > Planctomycetota > Planctomycetia > Pirellulales > Pirellulaceae > Roseiconus > Roseiconus lacunae. The sequence continues at coordinate 549,689 of NZ_VSZO01000010.1, forward strand.
ACGTCGACTATGCCGACCCGGTTGCCGCCGCCGAGGAAGCCGACATTTATTCGGGCGGTTGGATCGCCGCGATGGAACCGGTCACGGTTCCAAGGCTATCGGTGCGTCCAGGCGGAACGACGGTGGAGCGTCCCCTGCTGCCAAGCCGCGGCGAGCAAAGCGACTTGCTGGTACTGGTCCAGTACCGACTGAACAAAGTCTTTGCACCTGTGGGACAAATGACACAAAGCCTTATTCGCACCGGCAGTGTCGGCTTGGTGGCGCTCGCCGTCGTCAGTGCGATGCTGTGGTTCTTCGTTCGCCGCGTGCGTGATGACCGCGTGGTCCGTCGCATTCGCAAAGCCACTGTGGATCTCGCGCCGATGCAAGACGCACCGTCCGACCGGGCGGCATCGAATCGAGTCACCCCGGGCAATTCGCGGGGCAACGGACCATCGCGACAAAATCAATCGTCCAAGGATACGTCCAAGCCGATACCGCCGCTGGACCCCACCGAAACAATCGAGGTACCACCGAAGCCTGAATAAGTCCGGCGGGACACTCGCCACGCGGTGAAGAATTCACTGTTTGGCAATTGCGACCGATTGGCGATTGCGACCACGAGGGGGGCAGAAGACCGACTGCGAGTTTAGTCGGTCTTTTTGTTTGTATACCCTTTCGAGTCGCGTTTGCTGACGCCGGCACGCGACATCAGCGAACTCTTCATGACCTCATCGAGGTACTCGTCGTCGGCCGGCGGTGGACCGTAGGCACCGAGCAACTGCGGGTCATACTCGACGGTGTAAACGTGACGAGCGATGGCAAGTTTACATTTCGGATCGAGCCGTTTGCGGATCACCGGTCGGCCATCCACTTTGATCCCGTTGCGACTGTTCATGTCGCGAATGAACCAATAACCCTGCTCCAATGTCATCCGTGCATGTTGACCGGAGACGTTATTGAACTTCAACTGAATATCGCACTCACCACGGCGCCCGACGACCAGCCGATCTTTGGTCAGCGGAATCGGATCTCCACCCCCGATGGGCACCAATTGACCATACTTTCCGGCGAAGTCCTGGTTTTCGTCATTGTCGTCAAAAAAATTCACCTTCACGCCTCGTCAGTCGTGGGCTTGTCGAGCAAGTTAAACTGAGTCACAAAACCTGCGGATTCGCAGGTCAGCAGTCGATCGATTTCAGTCGTATTGTCTGCAATTTCGCCCATTTTGCATGGCGAAAAACGACTCTCAAGAATCTAAACGCTGTGAGTCGCACAACGAACACCCTAATATCGATCGATCACCCCCGTTTGGCAACGGAGTCCTTTGACAATTTCCGGTTCTAATGATCGTTTGGCCTGGCAACGCGAAGGCCTGCCTTTCAACGCATTCGGCGCATTTTTACGGCGTCGATTTGGCGGTCGGGTTCAGCGCGTCAGTATCGACGCCGGGTTTACATGCCCGAATGTCGACGGTGCGGTCGCTCGCGGAGGCTGCAATTTTTGCGACAACCGCTCATTCAGCCCCTCGCGGCGGGTCCGCCTCAAGCGAGTCAGCGAACAGCTCGAAAACGGTATCGAGAGTGTCCGCAGGCGTTACAAAACAGTCAGCGGTTTTCTCGCCTATTTCCAGCCCGCCACGAACACCTACGCACCGGTCGATCAACTCGAAGAAGTTTATCGTCTGGCCCTTCGCCAGCACCCCGATATTGTCGGTTTGGCGATCGGGACGCGCCCAGACTGTGTCCCGGACTGTGTGCTGGAATTGGCCGAACAATTGGCGCGCGAGCACTATGTTTCACTTGAATTCGGCATGCAAACGATGCATCAACCGGGTTTGGACTGGATGAATCGTGCTCACACTCATGATCACCTGATCAATGCAATCGATCGCGCTCGGTCTCGAGGGTTCGAGTGCTGTGTCCACATCATCCTAGGAATTCCCGGTGAAACTCACGAGATGATGATGCAGACCGCTACTGAGGTCGCTCGGTTGGGATTCGACGCGATAAAATTGCATAACCTTTACGCCGTCCAAGGAACCTCGATGGGTGACGAGGTTGCCGGCGGAAAAATTAAGATGATGGAACAGGACACTTATGTGAACACCGTCGTCGATTTCCTGGAATTAATCCCGCCGACCACCGTCGTCGAACGGATTAGCGGTGACGCACCACCGAAATATCTAATCGCACCGCAGTGGTGCCTCAAAAAATCTGTATTGAAACAGCAGATCGAAGAGGAATTTCAGCGTCGAAATTCGTATCAGGGCAAACACTATGTCGCGCCGCAGACCGATCCGAATGACCGACCGCGACCGACCGACAACACGCCCCAGTCCATCCGAGACCAGATTGACGTACGCGGGCGTTTGCCGGTTCTGAAAATCGAATCCGCGCATTGATTGATCGCGTGAACTCAGCCCCAGGGTCAGCGATGTCAACGGAACCGAGCACGATCATCACATCGCAACACGCTGATTCTATCGACGCGGAGCGGTCACCGGTTGCGTCTTTGCGATTTCGTTTCCTTGGCCCGATCGTGCTCGCGACGCTGTTGGTCACGATCGCAATTTCGATGGCGGCCTATCGATTCGGATCGCGGCAAGCGCAACTGGAATCGGATCAGCGATTTGATGATCTACAACGGACGATCTCGCAAGCGAACTACCCCTTCAACGACAACGTCTTGCGTTTGCTGTCCAGCTTGACCGATGCCGAGCTGGTCACCCTGGACGCCAACGATGAGATGATTCGTGGAACCATCGACAGCCTTGACGAAGCACCACAAGATCGAAGTACCGTTGTCGTCGATCGAATACCTTACCTGGTTCGTCGAATCCCGATCGAAGGTGCGTCCCGCCGCTCCGATGGCGTTCGGCAAGTAGCCGTGTTACTTGATCAGACACAACTTGCTCAGCGTAAACGGCGTTTGATTGTCCTGCCGCTCGCGACGGGGTTGCTGACCGTCATTCCGATCGGACTGATCAGTTACCTGACGGCGTCGCGTTTGATCCGGCGGATTCGGCGTTTACAACAACAAGTTCATACGATCGCCGGCGGAAACTGGAAACTAACGATCGACGATACCGACCGCGATGAGCTTTCGCGTTTGGCACACTCGATCAACCAAATGGCGTCCGAGCTTGAAACGCTCTGGAAACAAGCTGAACGGCGACAGGGTGAAAAACTGATTGCTCAAGTCGCCGCCGGTATGGCGCACCAGCTCCGAAACAGTTTGACCGGGGCCAGGATGGCGATTGAACTTCATGCCCGCGAACACGACGACCGAAACGATGAAGGGATCACCGTCGCACTTGATCAAATCGAGAAAGCGGAGGACTATGTCCGGCGGATCGTAATGCTGGCCTCTGGGCGGCTCGCCGATGCGGTGGAAATGCCGGTTGCCGAATGCCTGCGGCGAATTCGGGAGACGATCGGTCCGATCGCATCGCATCTTCGCAAGCCACTGGACTGGAACGTTTCCCCGGAGATCGAAGGCGCGACGGTTGCCGAAGGCTCGACGTTCGTTGCGGGGGTTTCGAACTTGATTCAAAATGCATTGCAGGCGGGACAGACGATCAACATCGCAGCCGATCGTGATGGGGAAACGCTCACCGTTGCGGTAGTCGATGACGGTCCGGGTGTCGACGAAGCGATCGCCTCGGAAATGTTCGAACCCTTCGTCACAACCAAATCGGAAGGCCTCGGCCTGGGCTTGTCCGTGGCGACCCGGGCGGCGACGACACTCGGCGGTCGGGTCGAGTACTTGAGAAACAACCACACGACGGAATTTCGATTCACATGCAACATCAAGTCCTGATCGTTGACGACGAACCGGCGATCTGCTGGGCACTGGAAAAAACCCTAACCGGTGAAGGTCACTCGGCGACGATCGCTTCGAGCGCCGAAGAAGGTTTGCAGCTCGCCCAAGACCATGATTTTTCGATGGCGTTTCTCGACGTCCGCTTACCGGGCATGGACGGGATCGAAGCACTGCCACGGTTCATCGAGCTGACCGACGCACCGATCGTAATCATCACCGCGTTCGGTGATTTAGAAACCGCCGTCGCCGCGGTGAAAAACGGCGCCAGTGACTATCTGACCAAGCCGTTTCGCCTAGAAGACGTACTGCAGGTCTGTCGCCGAACCTTACAAACGGTCGAACATGCGAATGCCACTGAAGCAGGGCCCGAAAAGCCGGTCAGCACGTCAGGCAGTACGTCAATGGTTGGAACGTCGGCGGCAATGCAACAAGTCTTTCGCCAAATCGCTCTCGTTGCCGACAGCGATCTTTCGGTGCTAATCACCGGCGAAACAGGAACGGGCAAGGAACTAGTCGCCGCCGCTATCGCACGGCATTCCTGCCGATCACAAAAACCCTACATCGTCACAGCACCGGTCGCACTGAATCCGGAGCTAATCGAAAGTGAATTGTTTGGTCATGTCAAAGGCGCTTTCACCGGTGCGATCGCCGATCGCGAAGGCCTGTTCGAACAAGCTGACGGCGGAACGATTCTGCTCGATGAAATCGGTGACTTGCCGATGCGGATCCAAGTCAAACTGCTTCGTGTTTTGGAGTCAGGCGAATTCAGCCGCGTCGGTGAAGTCCGATCACGAGTTGCCAACGTTCGCGTGATCGCGGCGACGAACCGTGACTTGGTGAAGGCGATCGCAAAAGGCGAATTTCGAGAAGACCTCTATCATCGGCTTAGCGGGATGCAGATTCACCTCCCCCCGCTACGTGAACGCAGTGAAGACATTTTACCGCTTTGTGAGCACTTCCTGTCACGGCTGACCACACCTGTTTCGGTCGACCTCAGTGATGAGATGGTCCGCGAGCTCCGTAGTCGACATTGGTATGGCAATATCCGCGAACTGAAAAATGCGGTCGAGCATGCCGCGGTGGTCGCCCGCGGACGACCGCTTGTCGTGGAAGACCTACCAGCGAACGCAGGATATCGCCCTGCTACGGGTGATGCCGAAGACGAAGTGGTCGCGGCGACGCCAAACCTGGTGGTCGAAGCATGGGTCCAACACGAGTTAAAACAAGATGACTCAGCCGACGCCAACCTACACGCGAAATTCCTCGATGACTTTGAGCCCGCGCTGATGCGTCGCGTACTCGAACACACCGGCGGCAACCGCGCCAAAGCGGCTGAGATCCTGGGAATTCATCGCAGCACACTTCGTGAACGCTGCAAGGAATATGGCTTGGACTGAGAACCCCTCTCAATGACTCGACGAGACGTCTCATATTAAGGATCCGATCCGCTGTTATCCTGAACCGTTCCCTCTTCTTTCCCATCGATCGCCGTCAAAAAAGTTGGCTCGTGATCGATGGCGATGCTTCCTTCCCACGGCTCCTGTTCAGGTGAAATGAATCGCATTCTCGCTTGCTGCTTGATCGCACTCGGTTTCCAACAGTTTTCGACGCTTTCGCCTATCGCTGCTGACGAAGCGTTCCGTCCACCTGCGGTTCCGCTCGTCGCGTGCGACCCTTATTTCAGCATCTGGTCGCAATCCGACAATCTTTGGGAGACCAAGACCACTCACTGGACTGGAAAAGACCATCCGATCGCTGCTTTGGTTCGCGTCGACGGTCATGCGTACCGACTCATGGGTGGATCGCCGCAGACGATTGCCGCGATGAAACAGATCTCGGTCCGTGTGTTGCCGACACGCACGATTTATCAGTTTGCTGGCCATGGCGTATCGGTCGAGCTGACGTTCACCACACCGGCGCTCCCGGACGATATGAAGCTGCTCAGTCGACCGACGACCGCGATCAATTGCAGCGTCGCATCCACCGATCAGCAGGCTCATCAAGTCGAGTTTTACTTCGATGCCGGCGGCCAACTGGCGACCAATACTCCCGAGCAGCAAGTCACGGGAACATTGCAGTCGTTCGATAATGCCGACGCGTTGAAATTGGGCACTGTCTCTCAACACGTGCTCGGAAAATCCGGCGATGATTTACGGATCGATTGGGGATACTTGTACGTTGCCGCAGATCGATCGGCCGAGGCGAACACGGTGTTTGGCGACTCAAAGCAATTGCGAGAAGCATTCGACGAATTCGGCGCTAGCGGATTGGAGAAAACGTCAGTTGCGTTTCCCGTCGCAGCAAATCAGGTCTCCGCGGCGGTTGCGATGCCGATGGGAACGATCAGCAAGGATCGGTGGGTCAATTCGTATGTCGTGATCGCTTACGACGATCTTTATTCGATCGAATACATGAAGCATCGATTGCGTCCCTATTGGCGCAAGGACGGATGGAATGCCAAGGAATTGATCGAAGCTGCGATCAGCGAGCATGACGAACTTGAAGAACGCTGCGCTTCGTTTGACAATCAATTGATGGAAGATTTACGACAAGCGGGCGGGACGCAATACGCCGAAATCGGGGCGCTCGCCTACCGTCAGTGCTTTGCGGCAGGAAAATTCGTCGCCGATGAAAACGGCCAGCCACTTCAATTCAGCAAAGAAAATCACTCCAATGGATGCATCGCGACTTCGGACGTGTTCTATCCAATGGCGCCTCAATTCCTGTTGTTTGGACCATCGGTGTCCAAGTCTTTCATCGTCCCGTTTATGGAATACGCCGCTTCGAGCCGATGGCGATTTCCGTTTGCCCCACACGACCTGGGAACCTACCCCAAAGCAAATGGGCAACGCTATGGCGGCGGCGAGCATAGCGAAGAAAACCAGATGCCGGTCGAAGAATGTGGCAATCTCCTGCTGCTGTTCGGGGCGGTCGCTCAAATGGAAGGCAACGCAGACTTCGCCGCCAAGTATTGGGAGCAGCTTTCACAGTGGGCGAACTACCTTCGTGCCGAGGGATTTGATCCCGAGAATCAGCTTTGTACCGACGACTTTGCCGGACACATGGCACACAATGTCAACTTGAGCGCCAAGGCGATCTGCGCGTTGGGGGCATACGCAAAACTCTGTGAAATGCGTGGACACACGACCGAAGCAAGTCAGTACTCAGAAATTGCTCGGCAATATGCTCGGCAGTGGATCGAAGCGGCAGCTAATGGAGATCACTACCGACTCGCATTCGACCGCGAGGGAACGTGGAGCCAAAAATACAACTTGGTTTGGGATCGAATCCTAGATTTAGATTTGTTCCCCGCGGAAGTATTTCAGACCGAAATGAAGTACTACCGGGAAATCCAAAATCGATACGGATTGCCACTCGATAATCGTTCTGATTACACCAAGCTAGATTGGGTGCTGTGGACGGCAACGCTGACCGAAGATCGAAGTGACTTCGATGCCTTGGTTGGACCGGTCCACCGCTTTCTAAATGAAACACCCGACCGGTCGCCGATGACTGATTGGTACTTCACCTCGACCGCTCGAAAACGAGGCTTCACGGCTCGCCCCGTGGTCGGTGGTGTCTTTCTGAAACTGCTCTATGAGCGCGACGTCTGGAAAAAGTATGCGTCGATGGACCGTACCGGTGCATCCGGTTGGGCAAAGATGCCGACTCCACCAAAAACCGAGTCACTCGTTGCCACCGCCGCCGAATCCAAAGCGACCTTTCAGTTCACCACCGAGCGTCCCGATGCGGACTGGTATGCGACCGACTTTGACGATTCGTCTTGGCAGACTGGAAACGGGGGTCTGGGGACTTCGCAGACGCCTAACGCCCAGGTCGGAACAACCTGGAAGACCGACGACGTTTGGGTCAGGCGAACGATCGAGCTCTCGGAAGTTCCCGAACAACTAGCGCTTCGGATTTGGCATGATGAAGAAGTTCAAGTGTACGTCAACGGTCAGCAACTCGTCTCACTGGGTGGCTACACCACCGAGTACGACTTGTTCGAAATCGACGGCGCAGCCTTTCAACCGGGAAAAAATGTCGTCGCACTGCACTGCCATCAGTCCACTGGCGGGCAGTTTCTTGACTTTGGACTGGTCAAAGTGGTCCCATCGAACGATTAAAGCAATTCACGCAGCTTGATTAAGGGTTACTACCGTCGGTCGGCTGATGAGCCGACTGAACTCAGACATTGGGTCTCTGCGGAATACTCCCCCTTTTGATCAACGCAAGAAGACACTCGATTGGCTCATCTGACGTCAATCAGTGTTGCAGATCAATCACTGCGAAGATTTCATCGGTGCGGTTGATTTCAACTGCGCTTGAATCTCCTTCATTTGCTCGCTAATCGATTTGAATTCTTCGCTGTCTCGTTCCAGCTTTTGGCGCTTTGCAGCAAGCTCACGAAATTTTGTACCTAAGCTTCGGCGTTGAAGTAGGCGATCGCGAGCGGACAATTGTTGTTGCGGTTCGACATCACCCCAGTCGTCGGTCCGAAAAACCGACGCGGGCAAGCCTTCGCTGTTGACCAAGTTTGCCCCTTCTGGATTCGCGGCCCAAGCATATCGGACCGCGACAGGATCAGGGACGCGTTCACTTTCGATTTGCACCGAATCGTTGTCAACAATCGTCGCTTTTGCCCAGTGCCACTGACGATCTTGGCCAGCGATCTCAAACCGACGAAGGTCTTGATCATCACGAGTTCCAAGCCCCTCGCCGACGTGCTCGAACGTCACTTCGATCGAGCCATCGTTGACCTGACTTGATCGATATAGCGGACCGGAATACACAAGATCACGTCCGTAATCCTTTGCCAGGGCCCAACGGGCGAGACGTTCGCCGACGTCATGCTTGTTCTTCGGATGAATGTCTTTGGCTTCACCGACGTCGTTGATGATCGCCATCCCAGTTTTGTCAACGGTGTCCAAAACTCGACGCATGCGATCCTGTAATAGCGGCCACGGGTCGTCGTCGCCTGGCTCGGTTGTTGGCATACGAAAATTGGCCAACTGGACAAAGTAAAACGAAAAGGGATCGTTCCAACGTTGACGCCAATCCTGAATAAGTAATGGAAGTGTTTGATCATAGGGAACCGCACCGGCTTTCGCGTTACCTTCTCCCTGATACCAGATCGCGCCTCGAATGGTATATCCGACGAACGGATGGATCATCGAGTTGAACAACACGCCGGGCTGGCCTTCCGTATCCAGCGGACGCTTGGGTGAAGCCGGACGCCTCGGCGCGCGGCCGCGTTGTTCGGCTGGGGTCTCGCGATAGATGGCACTCGCCTTTTTCCACTGGGCCAGTCGCTTTTCATATTGCAGCTTGGCGGTTGCCGGATCGTATTTTTGATCCGCCGCTTCGGTGGCCTCGACTAGCCGCTTGGTGCCTTCGTTGGTCCGCAGTTGTTCGCGGCTAGTAAAAGTTTCGACGGGCTTCCCACCCCACGCCGATTTGATCACCCCGATTGGCACATCAAGCTCCTCGTTCAGTTTTCTTGCGAAAAAGAATGCAACCGCTGAGTACTGGGGAACGGTTTGCGGATTCGCCAACGTCCATTCGCCTTCGATGTCGTTCTGCGGTTCGACGCTTGTCACCATCGGGGCGTTGAAGAACCGAACATTCGGTAGATTTGTCTCTGCGATCAAATCCGTATACGCCGGGACGCGATTCATGGTGAAGACCATGTTCGATTGGCCCGATGCGAACCAAACCTCGCCAACCAAGACATCTTTGATCTGGACTTGTTCATTTCCGGAGGCAACCGTCAGAGTGGCTCCGGTCGCATCCGCTTTTCCCGAAGCGATCTCGACGCTCCAGCCACCATTTTCGTCAGCCTTGGTACGCGCGTCATGCGTTTTGAAGGTCACAGAGATTGCATCACCTGGATCAGCAGTGCCCCAAATGCGAACGTCGCGATCGCGTTGGATCACCATGTGATCGCTAAAAAAATGAGGCAACGACAACTCTGCAAATAACGTTGTCGGGATCAGAAAACTGGCCAGCAACAGAAGAGTTCTGGTGATCAACATTGGATCAGCTCGTACGTGGGGAGGAAGGCAACCGACGACATATCCTAACCTGACGCTCGCCGGTCAGGGGGCGGATCCACCCGTTGATCCGCATTGGCATAACCGCGCCCACCAGCCAAGCAAGGTTCAAGCAGCCAAAACTTGTCCAGCATATTGTTCCATTCTAAGTCGTGCCCCGACGGTCCTAAGCAGGCAAACACGAGTCTTTGGGTTTAAACATCTGGATAACACCTTCCCGCTTGCGGGAGGGTCGGACCAGCAAACGGCCGGGGAGGGTGCCCTCTCCGGGCCTGAAGGCCCGACTCTCCCAGTGGGCATTGGTATCTACACAAGTGCGAAGGGGAGAGCTTT